>JBBQVT010000103.1:0-15134 GCA_038211245.1 Desulfobulbales bacterium
ACATTATCAAGCCCCCATTTCAATTCGCTCAGTTTACGCCCCCCATCCGCTGCATAGACATTCTCGTTGGATTCACCGTTCAGCCAACCCAAAGACATTCTGCCGCTGAAAAAAGCGTCGTCCTGGTTGGTATTAATGGAGCTTTCGTGTGTACCCATTTTGCCTGCCTGGCCAGCTGCCCCAGCAGATGTCGCTAAAAGAGCGGGTCCGCAGGCAAGCACAGTTAATAAGCAGGCAGTCACATTTCTGGTTTGATAATAAAGAGACATCACAGCCCTCAGGTTAAGTTGATAAGTAGTTGCTTTCTTCGGGGGACCTAAGGTGATAAAAAAGGCTCTTTCCAACGAAAAGCCACCTGATCCACTGTTTAGAGACTACCCTTTCAATACAACATTCGCCATATTTTTTCTAACGATACCAATAATCGGCAAGGAACCACGCTAACCAGGACATTTTCCGACAAAAACCAAACATCAAGCACCATTTTTTGACATCAGCAATCCGCAGCAGGCTTCTTTCTTGCCTACACCAAGGTGAAATTCTCGTCGTATTCAGGCCAGCATAGAATTCGACAACTTTCTCTAGAATTTTTCTGAGCCAGAGATAGCTCCTCTATTCCGTGCATTTTAATCTGATAAGATTGCCATAGCGAACATATAGAAGCCGAGCATGTCTCCCTAATTGACCAGGTAACATCATTTCATATACGGCTGATCCAATCAGCACTGAAACGGGATAATGAGAACTGGGGCTGCACAGCCCGTGATCTTGGCATGCATCGCAGCAATCTCCATGCCCTTGCAACCAGACTTGAGATACGGGAGAAAATGTGAAGAAGCATTCTTCACATCACCTTATATTTTTCCCTCAGCATACGGGAAAGATGGTTGACCAGCGAAAAGGCATTTTCCACGGTTTGCCCTTTATCGGGATTGACCAGACAGCAGGTTGCAGGTGACAACATGCTCTGGGCTACTATCTGATCGATATCCACTCCCTTTGTGCCCAAATGCCGCCATATCCCTTCCAGTTTCATGCTGAGAAAACCAAGGCTTTCCTTGGCAAAAAATTCGTAGCCGGTGGGCACAATGCCCCATACCAGGATACCTCCCCGATCGAGAAATTTCTTGATTGATCCTGCACAGGAAGAAAAAATTTCGGCATTGCTATAGATATCCATAGAAAGAATATCCATATCAAGACCCAGCAAAAAGTCCCAGTCGGGATTGCCGCAAAGATGAATACCTCGCGGACGATCGACCGTTTGGAAAAATTCATCCAGATCCGATTTTGCCTTCTGCTCACCGTAGCCGGACATTGCCGAGAAAATAAACTGCAGTCCTGGTTCATCGATGAACATGAAAGCATTGGCATTTCGCTTCTTGAGTCGAGCTGATTGGACATTGATTCTTTTGGCCATGAACTCGAGCATAAATGGTCGGATGTTGTCATCGAAAAGGATAGGACGATCATCCTGATCAAGAACGTTAAAGCCAAAACTAATCGGCCCTTCTAACTGACCGCGAATAGCAGGTCTGTCGGCAAGATCTCTGGAGAGAAAATCATGGTATACGACAGAGTATTGTTCGCTGATATCGAAGTAGGAAGGATCGTCGAACCGGCTCATTGTCTCTTCATATTCATCAATAAATTTTTCCATGGAAAAACGCAGAGTCTTTTTTTCCATATTGAGCACTATGCCTGGGAAATGCTCCCCTGCCTGGACATACATGTCTTCATAATAACTGAAGTTAGGAAGCTGAGGCCAGAAAGGAACATCCAGGCTCAAGGCCAGATCCAGGGCCTGATTGACATCAGTCTGCGGCATTACCGCCATGGCGGTGGTTAAGAGGTTTCCGGGGATCGGCATATGTCTTTTCTCCTGTAGCGCATGCTTATATTGAAGTTTGATCGTGACGAGAATGTCTTTGCTCCTGAAATTTTTCAGGCTACTGGACTATTTCAGGCTCTTTGTGCCGTTGTATGCAAATGTAAAGTGTAACAATTTGACTCATGTCAATTGCTTAACTAAAAATTTGGTTTTTACTGAATTCAACGATACCATGTAATGAATAAAAAGTGAAAATGCTCTACTCATCCGACCTGAAAATTGTTGTAGGCGATTAAAGGAGAATCCAACATGCAAGAAAAGAACAAGGACCAACCTATCCCGTTGGATATTTCCGAGCGGGATGTAATCGAGGCAATGAAAGGCATCCAGGGATATCTTGATATCACTCCCGGCGATTTTAAGGAGGTTTATCAGGCCGCTTATGCCCTGGCAATTAAACGATTGCTTACCTCTCTGAAGGCCGCAGACCTAATGACCGCGCCAGTGCAGTTAGTGGATCAAGAAATGGATCTGGTCAGGGCCGCAGCCTTGCTTGCGGAAAAGCAGATATCCGGTGCCCCTGTGGTCGACCGGGATGGCAAGATTGTGGGCGTAGTCTCTGAAAAGGATTTTCTCAAAGAAATGGGTTTTGGCGCAACGCCATCCTTTATGCAGATCGCCACCCACTGTCTCAACAACAAGGGCTGCATGATTGGCAATCTGCGGAACCGAACTGTCGGTGACATCATGACAAAATCGCCAATTACAGGCAACCTGGAGATGACCATCGGTGAAATATCAACCCTTTTTCTTGATCGAAAGATCAACCGATTGCCTATCGTCTCCGCGGATGGTCGACCTGTCGGCATTGTCACACGTGCGGACCTGGCCCATTCCTATAGCTCCTTCGGAGAAGGACAGAAATCATGACCTACCTGCAGAAGATGAAGGGTAGCGGGCAAAGCCCGCCAAAGGTTGGCCTTGCCGAAGTCCTCTGGTCCTGGATCGGCAGTTTTCTTGGCATCGCCGTTGTTTCTCTTATCCACTACAAACTGCTTGACCAAACCGGTTTGATGATGATCCTCGGCTCCTTTGGTGCTTCAGCCGTGCTTATCTACGGTGCCATTCGCAGTCCTCTGGCCCAGCCGAGGAATCTCCTCGGTGGCCATATCCTTTCCGCAATTGTCGGGGTGACCGCTTTCCAATGGCTGGGATCCGAGCCTTGGCTGGCAGCCGCCGTTGCCGTTTCCACCGCAATTGCGCTGATGCACCTCACCAGGACCCTACATCCACCAGGGGGTGCAACCGCACTGATTGCGGTCATCGGCGGCACAAGCGTACACAATCTCGGCTATCTCTATGTTGTGATGCCCGCTGCTCTGGGAGCGTCCGTCATGCTCATTATTGCCCTTATCGTCAACAATATCCCTAAGGGCCGGAGGTATCCGGAATTCTGGTTTTAGGTAAGCAGCCACCAACTAACGTGCCTAGAGTGTATTCTGCGGATGGTCCAGAAGAAAAATGGTCCTTTACTGTATGTGTCCTGGAGGGAATGATTTATGGGTATTAGCGAAACTTCGTTAACCGAGGAAACTTCCAATAGACAAATTTCCTCCAAGTTACATTTCGTCTGTGCAGCAATGATGGCTGCTATCCTTTTACTGGACCTCTTCATCCCTCTTGGCGTGGCAGTGGGGGTTATATATATGGTGGTCGTCTTATTAACGCTATGGTCGCCACAGACCAAGGTCACTCTTGTTGTTGCCGTGGTGTCTTCCCTGTTAATCGTTGCCGCCTTTTTTTATAAGCCACCGGTGACGGATATGTGGAAGGTGATATTCAATCGAGGGATTTCACTCTTTGCCGTTTGGGTTGCAGCAATTCTTGGTTTACAGAAAAATAAGACCGAGCAGCAGCGGGCCATGGTTCTTCTTGAACGAGAAAAAGCACTCCAGGAGGTACGGATATTACGGGGCTTTCTGCCTATCTGTGCTTCTTGTAAAAAGATCCGGGATGATAACGGGTATTGGACTCAAATAGAGGAGTATATTAGAGATCACTCAGAGGCCGAGTTCACCCACAGTGTATGCCCTGATTGTGTAAAAAAGCTCTACCCCGAATTTTACGAGAAAAAATAATTCCAATAAAGGTGAACATAATGAATGAATCAGAGAGAACAATTGGTGAGATTGTCGCCGAAGATTACCGGACCGCAAAGGTCTTTGAAGAGCACGGAATCGATTTCTGTTGTGGTGGCAAGGTTGCTCTTTCGGCTACTTGCACGGAAAAAGTGATCGATCTTAATGCAATCATACAGGAACTCGAGGATGTGAAGAGAGAGCCGATCGAGCGAAATCAGAATTATACCTCGTGGGAGTTGTCGTTTCTGATCGATTATATCGTAAATGTCCACCATTCCTACCTCAAAGAAAACACCGGGTCGATTGCTTCATATGCTCGAAAGATCGCCACTGTACATGGTGCGCATCATCCGGAGGTAATAGAGATAGCTTCAATTTTTGATAAAATTGCGATCGATTTGACAGCTCATCTCAAGGAAGAGGAAGAAGATTTCTTCCCTGCCGTTAAACATGCCGCTATGGTGAGAAAAGCAGGCGAGACGCCTGCAGACAAAGACATTAATACGATCAAAGCCTCACTTCAAAAACTTGCTCTTGAGCACGAAGAAGTGGGCGATGCAATCCATAAGATCCGTTCTCTTGCCAACGGATATGCGATACCGGGTGATGTCTGCAACACCTTTATGGTTACGTACCAGAAACTCAGGGAGTTTGAGGACGATCTCCATAAACATGTGCATCTTGAGAACAATATTCTTTTTCAGAAAGTGGCACAAATTTCTTAAAAGTGAAAACTAGCGGAAATCTGATTTGCATCAGCTGAATTCTCTGCTGTTGTATTTCAAAGATGAGCAATGAGGTGGATCCTCAAGGTCGTACTCCACCTCATTCCTTTTTTTAGGGTTTACCTGGTATGTCAATGGCCCGCCATCATGGCCGCTACATCTTCCTCAGGGGTGGTGATAGCCTTGATGTTGAATTTTTCAATCAGGGTCTTGCCGATATTGGGTGAGAGAAAACCCGGAAGAGTCGGACCGAGCCGAATCCCTTTTACTCCCAGCGAGAGGAGAGCCAGCAGAACCAGGACTGCTTTCTGCTCATACCAGGAGATATCGAAGGATAACGGCAGTTCATTGATGTCTTTGAGGCCGAAGGCCTTTTGCAGTTCCATGGCAACCACGGCCAGAGAATAGGAATCGTTGCACTGGCCGGCATCGAGGATCCGGGGGATACCGCCAATATCGCCCAGTTGGAGTTTGAGGTACTTGTATTTGGCGCACCCGGCTGTCAGGATCACGGCGTCTTTCGGCAGCAGTTCTGCCACCTTGGTATAGTAGTCGCGGCTCTTATGGCGGCCGTCGCATCCGGCCATGACGACAAAGCGCTTAATTGCTCCTGATTTTACAGCTTCAATGATTTTATCCTTCAGCTCCAATACTTGGATATGACCGAACCCTCCGACAATAGAACCTGTCTCGATTTGCTCGGGAGGTTGGCAGGTCTTGGCCTTTGCTATAATCTGTGAGAAGTCCTTTGGCTTGCCGTCTATGCGGTCAGGAATATGAACGCAGCCCTCAAAACCGACAGCGCCGGTAGTGAAGATCCGGTCCATGTGATCTGGCTTGGGAGGCACAATGCAGTTTGAGGTAAAGAGGATCGGGCCGTGAAACGTATCAAGCTCCGTTTTCTGCATCCACCAGGCATTGCCATAGTTACCGACCAGATGCTCGTAGTGTTTCAATTTGGGATAATAATGGGCAGGCAGCATTTCACTGTGGGTGTAGATATCGATCCCTTGTCCTTTTGTCTGTTCCAGGAGTTCGTGCAGATCAACTAGATCATGGCCGGTCACCAGGATACCCGGATTTTTGCGTACTCCGAGATTGACGGTGGTAATCTTCGGGACGCCGTAGCCGTCGGCATTGGCACCATCAAGCAGCGCCATGGTCTCGACGCCCATTTTTCCGGTTTTAAGAACCATAGCCAGAAGGTCATCCTTGGTAAGCGTCGGGTCGACCAGGGAGTCAAGGCCCTCCATCAGGAATTCGAAGATCGATCTGCTATGCTTCTTTAATTGGTAGGCGTGTTCGGCATAGGCGGAAAGACCTTTCAACCCATACTGGATGGTTGCTTTGAGTGAACGTTCGTCTTCATCTGCTATCTCCAACCAACCGCCGGCACCGCTAGCGGCTTTGGCGAGGATTTCCGCTTCGTCTTTGCAGGTGTATGTGGCACAGGCGGGAACGTTACCTGTAAAATCTTTACCATGGGCCTTCCGGTACGATGCCAGCACTTGCCCCTTCAATCTTTCACGCAAAACGAGACCCTCTTTGATGAAGCCTATGAAGTCGGTCCTACTAAAGTTGGCGTTGGTTATGGTGGAGAAAAGACCTTTGGTGATAAAAAAGCCGATTTTCTCATCATAGATATCAAATTCTTTTCCCTTGACGCCCCAGACCGAAATTCCTTTCAACGTCCAGATAAAGAGATCCTGCAGATTGGCTACTTCTTCCTTTTTACCACAGACACCCTGAATGGTGCAGCCTGTATTCTTGGCGGTTTCCTGGCATTGATGACAGAACATGGACATGGCTATTCTCCTTGGTTTTATAAAATGATGATTTATAGGAGCGGGAATATTATAAATTAAAGCAAATGATAACTATATGCACTTGAAGCAACGAATTCAAGGCTTGCAATCAGGGAACAAGGATTCCCAATTCTGAGTGTTAGATACCCGTTTGAGGCAACCAAAAAAACCATTTCCATGACAAGAAAATCATGATGAATCCAAGATTCAAATACAGGATAATAGGATGTATTCGATATCAACATACTGTTATAAAACAACTATTTAAATCAATAATATCTCGTCACCGAATTCCATGCGCGTACTTGACAAAGCAAAATCTAACCATATATTTCAGATAGTAATCAATTACTATCTTTATTGGAGGGTATATGAGTAGTCATGAAAAACATCTTCCGGCCGACGAACGCAGAGCGGTAATTGTCGAAGTTGTGATCGAGCTGGCCGCAGAACAGAACCCACATGGCATCACAACCGCTGCGATTGCCAATCGCATGGGGCTGACCCAAGGCGCCCTGTTTCGACACTTTCCCAATAAGGCAGCGATCCTTGAGGAAGTGATGTCCTGGACGGCTGAGCATCTGCTGGCCAGGTTGGATAAGTCTCTACAGGGAAAAACATCGTCGCTTGACGGATTAAGAGCGATGTTCATGGCCCATGTTGAATTTGTAGCCGAGCATCCAGGTGTTCCCCGTCTTCTGTTCGGTGAACTGCAACAGGCAGGGAAAACGGCATCCAAGGATGTGGCGCAGTCACTTTTAAAAAACTATAGAGAGCGACTGCACCGGTTGATCGAAACGGGAAAGACCAACGAGGAACTGGACATGAACCTCGACACGGAGGCGGCTGCCATCCTGTTCATCGGTACGATCCAGGGGCTGATCATGCAATTGCTTCTGGCCGGTGACGTGGGCTGCATCAGCCAAAACGCAGCGAGGGTCTTTGCCATCTACCATCGTGGTATCAGGAGGACACAATGAAAAACCTAGCCGTACGAAAACGAACTCTGACGATGCTGGCGGTGCTTGTACCCTTGATCGCACTCTTTATGTATGTGTCCCTACGTTCAGGACCGCTGGCTCCTGTGTCAGTCACCGTGACCAAGGTGACGAATCAATCAATTACTCCCGCCCTCTTTGGTATCGGTACCGTCGAGGCGAGATATACGTACAAGATAGGTCCCACCTTCGCGGGGAGGATCAAAAGCCTGGATGTAGAAGTGGGGGATCTTGTCAAGTCTGGGCAGGTTTTAGGTGAAATGGACCCGGTTGATCTCGATGAACGAATCCATGCCCAGCAAGCCGCAGTGAAGCGGGCCGAGGCGCAGTTAAGTGAGGCTCAGACGAGTCAGGCTTTCGCACAGACGCAGGCCAGGCGCTACCAGGAATTGCTGGCGGCACGCTCGACAAGCGAAGAGATTCTTATCACCAAAAAGCATGAACAGCAAGTAGCAGAGGCAAATATGAACGTAGCACGCGAGGAATCCACCCGTGTTCGGGCAGAACTCGCGGCCTTGAAAGAACAACGCAAAAGCCTCTCCCTGATTGCCCCGGCTGATGGACTGGTCGCAGCGCGTAATGCAGATCCCGGCACCACGATTGTGGCCGGCCAGGCAGTGGTTGAGCTGATCGATCCGAAAAGCCTGTGGGTCAATACCCGCTTCGATCAGCTTCATGCCCACGGGCTTGCCGCAAAATTACCTGCCAAAATCGTCTTGCGCTCACGAGCAGTCGAGGTGCAGGCAGGCCGAGTCCTGCGGGTGGAGCCGATAGCCGATGCCGTTACCGAGGAAACCCTTGCCAAGGTAGTCTTTGAAAAGCTTCCCGATCCTCTGCCCTCTGTCGGCGAACTGGCTGAGGTAACCCTTGCCTTACCAGCTCTTCCGGCAGGACCGGTTATTCCCAATGCGGCAATCCAGCGCATGCATGGCCAGGTGGGGGTATGGCAGGTCGTTGATGGCGATCTCCACTTCACGCCGGTCATTTTAGGTGCTGCCGATCTGGATGGCCATGTCCAGGTCAGAGATGGTCTGAAGGTTGATGATCAGATAGTGGTCTATAGCGCAAGGATTTTGAGTACACGGAGCCGTATTCACGTGGTCGATCATCTGCAAGGAGCAAAGTCATGATCAGTTTAGCGGGCCGTGACATTATGCACTCTCTGGGCAAGTTCGTCTTTACCGGCATGGGGCTTGGTCTTTTGATCGGGGTAACCTTGTCCATGGCCGGAATTTACCGTGGCCTGGTTGACGACGGCAAGGTATTGCTGGATAACAGCGGCGCCGACCTCTGGGTGGTGCAGCAGGACACCGTCGGCCCCTATGCTGAATCCTCGAGCATCTTTGATGATGCTTGGCGTGGAATCCTCAGCATGCCGGGAGTCGCCAGGGCGGCCAACGTCACCTATTTTACCATGCAGGTGCGTCAAGGAGAACGCGACGTGCGGGCGATGGTCACCGGCATTGCCTCCAGCGAACCCGGAACCCCTGGCTGGCCTCCTTATCTCGTCTCAGGTCGGCAGATCACTCGTGGCCATTACGAGGCGGTAGCCGACATAGCCACAGGGTTCAAGCTTGGCGATCGCATCCAGATCCGCCGCAACCATTACACCGTCGTCGGGCTGACCCGACGAATGGTCTCTTCCGGTGGGGATCCCATGGTGTTTATTCCGCTCAAGGATGCCCAGGAAGCCCAGTTTCTGAAAGATAACGACGCCATCCGGCAGCAGCGCCACCGTACTGCGACAAATCCGGCCTTTAATCGGCCGCAGGTTCCGGACCTTTTGGCTGCCGTCACAGCTTCACAAAGCACTAACCCTTACGTCAACGCTGTTCTGGTGCAAATAAAGGCAGGAGATGACGCCGATGAAGTGGCGGCTTCGATCCGCCGCTGGAAGCGTTTGACGGTCTATACCCGCAGTCAGATGGAGACGATCATTATCGGCAAGCTGATCGCCACCTCGGCAAAACAGATTGGAATGTTCCTGGTGATCCTGTCAATCGTCAGCGCCGCCATTGTCGCCTTCATTATCTATACTCTAACGATGGGAAAGATCCGTGAGATTGCGGTCCTGAAACTGATCGGCACCAAAAATCGCACCATCGTCGGTTTGATCATGCAGCAGTCCATCGCTCTCGGGGTGATCGGCTTTGTCGTGGGCAAGATCACGGCGACCCTGGTGATGGCGCCGATCTTTCCAAAATACGTACTCTTGCAACCATTAGACTCTGTTATCGGCTTCGGTGTGGTGGTGGTGATCTGCATGATATCGAGCATTGTCGCCATTCGCGCGGCAATGAAGGTCGATCCGGCCGAGGCTATTGGAGGGTGAGATGACTGGTAAAGGTATTCGTATAGAGGGTTTAAAAAAACGTTATGGCAGTGGAGATACCGCCGTCGATGCCTTGATGGGCGTGGACATGCAGGTAGCCCCGGGTGAGGTGGTGGGCCTGGTCGGACCTTCAGGATCAGGTAAGACCACATTGCTCAAATGCCTCGGTGCGGTGATCGAGCCGACAGCCGGGCGGATGATTCTGGGCGATGAGATAATCTATGACAACGGCTGGAAGGTAAGTGACCTGCGCGCCCTGCGACGCGACAAAATCGGCTTTATATTCCAGGCACCCTATCTCATCCCCTTCCTTGATGTCACCGACAATGTCGCTCTGCTGCCCATGCTGGCAGGAAGACCTAACGCCGAGGCACGTAGCCGGGCGATCGAGCTGTTTAAATCGCTTGATGTGGAACATCGCGCCAGGGCCATGCCGTCACAGCTATCCGGTGGAGAACAGCAGCGGGTAGCCATTGCCCGAGGACTGGTCAATCGTCCGCCGGTGATCCTGGCCGATGAACCCACCGCTCCGCTCGATAGCGAACGGGCTCTTGCGGTGATTCGGATACTGAACACTATGGCACAAAAATTCGAAACGGCGATCATCGTTGTCACTCATGACGAAAAAATAATCCCGACCTTTAAGCGCATCTACCACATCCGGGATGGAGTGACCTACGAAGAAGCCGGCGAAGGCCGAGCCATTGAGTGAAAATTGATCGATTAAGACGGAGGACACCGATGAAATACGAAAACATACACATACTCATTGCCTCAGCTGTTGTGGCCGGTCTGCTGGCTGGATGCGCTGTCGGCCCCGATTTTAATCGACCGGCAGGACCCGATGTCGCGGTCTACACCGCAAGCCCCATGCCCGCGAATACCGCTGCTGCTCCCGTAGTCTTGGGGGAGTCCCAACGTTTTGTCCCAGGCGCTCTGGTCAACCCGCAATGGTGGCACGAACTTGGATCACCAAGGCTGGATGCCCTGATTGATCTAGCACTGCAGGCCAACCCCACTCTGGCTTCAGCCCAGGCCACCCTGCGCCAGGCACAGGAGGTGTATGCCGCACGGGCCGGATCGAGCCTTTACCCCCAGGTTGATGCCACCCTCGGCAGCCAGCGTCAGCGGTTCAGCCCCAGCACATCGGGGCAGGCCGGGGACACCCGGGAATTCAATCTCTACAACGCCGGCGTGAACGTGCATTACACCTTTGATCCAGCCGGCGGAACCAGCCGCGAACTTGAAGCGCTGGCCGCCAGTATTGATATTCAACGCTTCAAGCTGGAAGGGGCTCGGTTGACGCTTACGGCCAATATCGTCACCACCGCGGTAACCCGGGCCAGTCTGGCAGCGCAAATTGAGGCGATCGAGGCCATCCTTAGCTCTCAAGAAAAACAGCTGGGACTGACCAGGGAGCGGGTGCGCCTCGGCCAGGCCGTTGCGGATGATGTGCTCTCCTTGCAGACGCAAGTAGAACAGACTCGTGCCGGTATTTCACTGTTGCGCAATCAATTCCAGCAGAGCGAACACCTCTTAGCCGTCCTCGTCGGCCAGGCGCCGGGAACTGGTGGCCTGGCGTTCATCTCCCTGCAGGAGTTCATACTTCCCGTTGATCTGCCGCTTACCGTGCCCTCGGACCTGGTCAGGACCCGCCCGGATATTCAGGCTGCCGAGGCCATGCTGCACGCGGCAAATGCGGAGTACGGTGTGGCAATCGCCAAGCTGTACCCGCAACTCAACCTCAGTGCCGGTCTTGGCACCCAGGCCTTGACTACCGGAGCCTTATTCGGAGGCGGTTCGGCGATCTGGAGTCTGGTTGGGCAACTGATACAACCCCTATTTCGCCCCGGATTGCCGGGAGAAAAACGTGCGGCACTGGCCGCATTCGATGCGGCGGCGTCAAATTACCGGTATGTCCTTCTCGAATCCCTGCGGAATGTGGCCGATGTGCTGCGTGCATTGGACAATGACGCACAGAGGCTGTCCGCTCTGTCCGCCGCTGATACTGCAGCGCAAGGCTCCCTGGAATCCATGCAGCATCGGTACTCTCTGGGCGCAGCCGCTTATGTCCAACTGCTCATAGCACAGCAGCAATCTCAACAGACGCGAATCAGCCTGATCGAGGCCCAGGCGCGACGTCTTATCGATAGCGCGGCATTTTATCAGGCCATGGGTGGCGGAAGATTAAGTTTCGATAAATCCGTCACAGAAATGGCTCAGTCTTATTGAACAAGTTTCTGTCAATTTTAAGCGGAATTTTTGTTTCAGGAAAGAGTATCGAGATTAAGATTGCCAATACAAACCTATTTTGAAAATTATTTCTGCTCCAGCTTGTGGTGTCTACTGGGAATCTCTGATCTCAAAAGTCCAAACCTCCTATTCACCCCGCATTTTTCCCAAGGAATTAAAACACCATCCAAACAGTAAACCAAATGAAGGTTTGCTTTACCTTTCAAGCCGGGGATAAAAACCCGGCTTTTCACTGCTTAAAACAGTAAATAAATGTGGTAAAACATTCAAAGTAAAGTATAATAAACTGACAACGGGTTGCTTTACTAAAATAGGCTATTTTTTGTTC
Organism: Desulfobulbales bacterium; assembly: GCA_038211245.1. Lineage (GTDB taxonomy): Bacteria > Desulfobacterota > Desulfobulbia > Desulfobulbales > Desulfocapsaceae > Desulforhopalus_A. Next base: position 12,414 of record JBBQVT010000103.1, read on the forward strand.
GCGGGATTGCCGGCGCCAATCGGATCAGCAAGACAGACCGCGCCGGCAATGTGTGGAGCTCAGTAAAAAAACACCAAGGGAAAATATGAAGTTGGAATTGCTTGCTGCTGATAGCGTAGAACTTCACCACGCCTGGCAACAGTTGCCGGGTGGTCCAGTGGCGGAAGAACCCGTAACCGGCGAAAGCTGGCAATACTTGGGGACAGAAAACGGCGAGCACTGTTTTAGACATCGCAATTTTGAAGGAACTGGCCGGAAATATGTCAGAGTACCGGCAAGGGGGAAAGAATGAGATTTGAATCGATCCTACCATTCGTTCGTGATCGCGCGACAGTGGATGGTGAATTTTACTTTGAACGTAAAACAGGACGGACCCTTTTATATGTCGAACAATGGGCCACAGATATTTATCCTGCCGATTGGGACGCTCTTTCCTGCAACGTGCTTGATTATAACCATCCAGGAGAAAAACAGGATTTCAAGAAGTGGCTCCTGGAGGGCAAATGAAAATTGGCTATGCCAGAGTAAGCACCCTTGACCAAAATTCCGAGCTACAGCTTGACGCCCTGAAGAACGCCGGCTGCGAAAAAATATTCCAAGACAAGATAAGCGGATCGACAGCAGAGCGGCCAGGCCTGGCCGAAGCCTTGGCGTATGTCCGGACAAGTGATAGCCTGGTTGTCTGGCGGTTGGATCGCCTGGGTCGATCCCTCAAGCATTTACTTGAGGTGGTCGAAGATCTCGAAGGCCGGGCGGTTGGTTTTATCAGCCTACAGGAAGGATTCGACACCACAACGAGCGGCGGCAAACTCATCTTCCAAATTTTCGGTGCACTTGCCGAGTTTGAAAAGAACTTGATCCGTGAACGGACAAATGCAGGGCTTGCTGCAGCACGAGCGAGAGGTCGGAAAGGTGGCCGGAAGGAGAAGTTGACACCGGGCCAGGTTGAGACGATGCGGAAAATGTCAGTCAGCCGACAGCACACGGTTGCCGAGATATGTCGGGTTATGTCGATCACCAAGCCGACATATTACCGATATATAAATTTATAAATATTTATATATTTATATATCGATCTGGCGCTAATACTGTGGAGATGAAAACATGAACAGCGTTGAGTTGTGCCGGTCATGGCTGAGAAACGGGGCGTTGTTCCTGGATACCGAGACCACTGGCGTTGACGAGTCGGCGGAAATTATCGAAATTGCCGTTATCAATAATGACGGGGGGCTTGTGTATGAATCACTGATCCGCCCCAAGGTACTTATCACTCCAAAGCTGACAGCCTTACACGGCATCAATAATGAAATGGTTGCCGAAGCCCCGGAATTCTGGGAAGTCTACAATGATTTGTGCAGCAAACTTGATGGCAGGCTGATTATTGCCTATGGGGCGGATTTTGACGCCCGCATGTTCCGGCAAACATGCGAATTGTACGACCTGAAAGACGGTCTTGTCACTGGGGTTGTGCAATGCAGATGTATCAAGATCACATCGGCCGAGAGAAAAGAATTAAATTGTCAGATGCCGCCGAACAATGCCGGGTTTCTCGGCTCGGCAAAGCTCACCGGGCAAGAGCGGATGCGGAAACAATGTTGCAGCTTGTGTCTGTTGTTGCCGGTCTCGGGGATTGAATCCTATTCTGTTTCCGGAAACAATATAGTTTTATATTTTTCGTCGGCCTCGATTGCCAGCCGTTCGACAACACCGGCAATGGAACATCCCCAGGTGGCAGCCAACTTTCGAAGCCGCCAGGAAGCTGAGCTATTAACAAAGCCATCCAATCGCCGCCCTTCCTGCTTCTTTCGCCAAGCCTTGACCCTGGCTTGTGGATCAAGATGAATACGCGGCCTGCCTACGCTCTTTTTTGCTATCTCATCCATGCGGTTAATTCCTCTTGTTGAAGTGTGCTTTTACAAATAGTATATTATAATTTCCGGAAACGCAAAGCTTCCCCCCATAGCACTACTTGCCGCCCAGGCACCATCGGGTGAAAGAACTCGACGTCCTCGGGACGGCCATGATTTCCCTGACAGGGTACGATGACCAGCTGAGGATGTTTGCACTTCTGGCCAATGTCAAATGCCGACCCACCAAGTCTGGAGTTTCGTTCACCTGGAGGGGAGTCTGGGAGTACGATATCCTCTCGGGGACCGGGAGCGTGAAACTCGGAAAAGATGGGCAACTTACGGGAAAAATCGGGATCAGAGGCGGCGATCAGAGCAGTTTTAGAGCCGTGCGAGCAAATGAACCTGATAAACCAATCCCGGAACCGCCTCGTTACCCCAGAAAATGGGGCAGGAAGTGGTGACCGGATGTAGGATTGGTGGTGTCAGAGCTGGAGAAAAAACCTTCGTTTGGTTTACCGTTTGGATGGTGTTTTAATTCCTTGAGAAAAATGCGGGGTGAATAGGAGGTTTGGACTTTTGAGATCAGAGATTCCCAGTAGACATATTAAACTGGGGTATAAAATCGGCTGTTTTAGGTTAGATCTGGCAATCTTAACAGTTGATTATGTATTGGAAGAGGGGCCACCTGTACCGCCGTCAAAATTCCCTGAGAGAGTAGTTGAACCTTTCGATGACGGCTGACCTGAGTACGAGGAGGCTTTCACCTTTGGTGCAGTCATGAAAATCACCTGCTACGGATTGCTGTTGTCAAAAATAGTGCTGAATGTTCGGTTATTGTAGAAAATGTCTTGGTTAGCTTGGTTCCTTGCCG
>JBBQVT010000104.1:0-14848 GCA_038211245.1 Desulfobulbales bacterium
TGTCGAAAAGACCGGTGCTGAGATCCTCCTCACCGACTGTCCCGGCTGTGTCATGCAGCTGCGAGGCGGCCTGAAGAAACGTGGCTCGAAAATCATTGTCCAGCATACCGCCGAGGCATTGGCGGCAAGGCTCAAAAAAGACGCGCGATAGGCCTCTTTTCTATTATTCTTGATAAAATAGCCCTCGTGTTCTATATCTGATTGCATAGTTTTCCGTCCACCCATTCCAGGTCATCGGCAACCTCCGCTGGTTTCCGATTCCCTGGAATGGTGCGAATCTACAGCAAAACCTAAAAATTCTTTTGGAGGATGTGTATGAAGGTGCCCGACGTATGTTACGATGTCTTGAGCCCGGTCAAGTTTCTCGGACGAAGTGCCGCAGTCTACCCGGACAAAGTGGCCATTGTTCACGGTGACAAGCGCTTTACCTACAGCGAGTTTCTAGAACGCGTCAACCGGCTGGCCAACGGTCTCAAAGCGATGGGCGTGGCAAAAGGTGATAAGGTTGCCTTTCTCTGCCCCAACATCCCGCCGATGCTTGAGGCGCATTACGCCGTGCCGATGATCGGCGCGGTCCTGGTCAGTATTAATGTTCGCCTGGCACCCAGTGAAATATCCTATATCCTCAACCATTCCGACACTAAAGCCGTTTTCGTCGACAATCAGCTGGCAAGCTCGGTCCTGCCGGTTCTCAGCGAATTGAAAGACGTGAAATATTTTGTCAATATCTGCGATGCAACCAATGACAAACCCCTTGCCGGCCCAGATTACGAGTCCTTCCTGGTTGAGGCCTCGCCTGCTCCTTCGGCCATAGATGTCGATGACGAATATCAGATGGCGACGATCAACTACACCAGCGGTACCACCGGCCGACCGAAAGGCGTCATGTACCATCATCGCGGCGCCTATCTGAACGCCCTCGGCGAAATCCAGGAAGCATCAATGACCAGCGACGCCGTCTATCTCTGGACCCTGCCGATGTTCCATTGCAACGGCTGGTGTTTTACCTGGGCGGTCACCGCCGTCGGCGGCACCCATGTGTGTTTGCGCCAGGTCGAAGCCGGGGCGATCTTCCGCTTGATCATGCAGGAAAAGGTTTCCCATCTCTGCGCCGCACCGACCATTCTCATCATGATGATCTCCTACCCGGAGGCCAAACATCTCAAGCTGCATCGGCCCCTGACCATCCTCACCGCCGGCGCCCCGCCGTCGCCCACGGTTATCGAGCAGATTGAAAGCCTCGGTGCCAACATCATCCATGTCTACGGCCTGACCGAGGTCTACGGGCCGCACAGTGTTTGCGCCAGGCAAGATGCCTGGAGCAAGCTTAGCAAGGAGGAGTTGGCCAAGATAAAATCACGGCAGGGAGTGGCCTATGTCACCGCCCTCCATCTCGACGTGGTGGATATAGCGACCATGGAACCGGTGACACGCGACGGCAACACCATGGGTGAGATCGTCATGCGCGGCAACAATGTCATGCTCGGCTACTACAAGGACGAAAAGGCCACCGAGGAAGCCTTCCGCGGCGGCTGGTTCCACAGCGGTGACCTGGCGGTGATGCATGCCGACGGCTACGTGCAGATCATGGATCGGGGCAAGGATATCATCATCAGCGGCGGCGAAAATATCTCGTCGATTGAGCTGGAAAACGTCATCTACCGGCACCCGATGGTACTGGAAGTAGCGGTTGTCTCCTCACCCGACGCGAAATGGGGCGAAGTGCCCAAGGCCTTTGTCACGCCGAAGCCGGGTACCAATCCGACGGCCGACGAGATCATCGAATTCTGCAAGGCCAATCTCGCCCGTTTCAAGGCACCCAAGGAGGTGGTTTTCTGCGACTTGCCGAAGACCGCCACCGGCAAGATCACCAAATTTACCCTCCGGGATAAAGAATGGAAGGGCCGGGATCGCAAGGTAAACTAAGAGATAAGGTCCGGCACCCCAAATACAGGGAGTGCCGGATTTCAAACATGAGGTGGGCTTTGGCGGGCAGGTGATTCTCAGCACGGCTCAAGCAAATGTATTTGATTTTCTTTAATGAATTTTCACAAATTTTGTGCTGTCAGCCCTGGCAAGGATGGAATTTATCCTTTGACAAGGGGCAGTTCCACAATGAATACCGTCCCCGGTCCCATCTGCTCGGCCTTTGGGAAATCCGCAGGCAGGGAGTGTTCTAGCGGGGGACTGACTACGGAGATCACGCCACCATGATCTTTGATGATTCCAAATGACACCGATAGCCCCAAACCAGTACCCTTGCCAACCTCCTTGGTGGTGAAAAAAGGGTCAAATACCTTCGACACATTGACCTTGGCCACGCCCGTGCCGGTATCAGTTACGCTTACCTCAAAGCTCTGCCCTTCCGTGCGAATCCTGGACTGCACAAAAATAATCCCGTCCGTGCCGATAGCATCGGCGGCGTTATTCAGCAGGTTCAACCAAACCTGTTTCAGCCTCGCCTCATCACCGGTAAATGGCGGGATATTTTCATCGAGAAGAGTAGATACTTTTATACGCTTCAGATAGAATGTATGTTCAACCAGATTGACGACCTTTCTGATTGACGTATTAACGTCGACCGTTTCGCTGAATGATTGAGAGTTTCTAGCAAAACCCAACAGGTCGGCGACGATGTTGCGGCACACTTTGGTCTGCTTTTCAATGATCTTCATACCTTCAAGCAGTTCTTCGTCCTGTATATCGTCCATCAGCAGCTGACTGTAACCAAGAATTATGCCCAGAGGCGTGTTGATTTCATGGGCCACGCCCCCTGCCAGGCGGCCCAGGTCTTCCATCTTCTGGGACTGGATCAGCTGCTCCTGAAATTTCTTCAGCATGGAGATATCCCTGGCGGTCAAGAGAAGGCCCATGATGGTGCCGTCCTGATCATAAACGGGAACCTTGATTACATGGAACCATCGCTGCTCCTCCGGGCGTTTGAGGCTGAGTTCCTTGGCCAGAGGATGGCCGGTGCCAAGAATCTGCCGGCCTTCAGAGACATTCTGTTCAGCCTGCTCGCCTGGAAAAATGTCAAAATCGGACTTGCCGACGACGTCTTCTTCTTTGAGGTTGAAATAGTCGCAGAAGGCCTTGCCGGCAAAGGTATAGGTCAGTTCTTTATCCTGCAGGGTGATGAAATCCGGCGTGACATTCATAATAGTCTTGAGCAAGCCCTGTTGCCTGGCAATGGTCTTTTCTCTTTCGGTCAGTTCTTCAATATGTTTTTTCACCGTCATGGCCATGGCGTCGAAGGCCTCGGCGAGGTCCTGCAGTTCATCGCCGAAATTGTGTTTTTCCGGTGAAAATCCGGCATGGACATCAAGATTACCCCTGACGATTTCCTCCACTGACTTCCTCAACCTATTGAGACGGGAAGTCACGGTACGAGAAAACCACAGGGCCAGAACAATGCCCAAACCAACCACGCCCAAGGTACTGTAAAGGCTGGTCAGTCGCTGGCGACGAATCTGAAGGTCGATTTCACGCCGAGACAACCCGAGTCTGACGCTGCCCAGATGGCTCTCACCGAGAACAATCCTGGCATTGAAGTCATACACCGGCCCTCGCTCGGTCGTTAAAAGCAGGGGTTGCTTCCTGCCGCCATCGAGGTTGACCCGAAGAAGATCGGTGGGAAAGCCACCGGTGAAAGTGTGGGCGAGGATATTGCCGCCGGCATCGGTGAGAAAGATATAGAGGACGTCATCATACTGACTTTGGAGATTGTCGATGAAGTTTTTCATCTGCAGGAAATCCATGGCAAGGATAGGCTCGGCCAGCCCAAAGGCTAGCCCCGAGGTAAGGGCCATGCCCCGTTTTTTCCCCTCATCAAGAAGCGCCCCCGACGACATGCCGGACAGGATAAGACCGATTCCCAAGCCGCAGAAGACCAGCATAAAGGTTACACCCAAAGTGATCTTGGTTCTGAACCTGAGCCGGGAATGAAATTTTGGCAGATACTTACTCAAGACCCACCCCCACCTTCTTGATCAAATCGCGGATGAGATCAAAATCCCGGTCATCGGAAGGAACGATGCCGATACACTTTGCCATATCAAGAATAACTCGATGCCGGGGATCATTTTTATAATCAAGGCGCAGCATGGCCGCCCTGATTTTTTCCACCACTTCCCGTGAAAGCTTGGGACTGTAGGCGTAGACCCAACCCGGATACCAGTTGGAATTGGCAATCACCTTGATTTGACTGATATCGATTTTGTCCTTGACTACGTCAAGAGACCCTTCGCGAATTGAACCGATGTCATACAGGCCGGTGTAAACCCCGAGGATGACATTTTCCTGGCGCCCACCGACAAAGACTACCTCCTTGAAGTCTTTGAGATTCAATCCATTATCAATAAAATGGCCAAGGGCAAAGAGATAGCCCCCGGCCGAAGATGGATCAACCGCCACCCATGATTTTCCCCGACAGTCTTTGATGGTTTGTATCGCTCGGTTATCCTTGCGGGCGATGATCTGGCCGCGGAATTCAACACGCCCATCCTCTTCAACGATCCTGGCCATCGCCTTGGCTTGGAAGCGGTCGGCCAATTGCACATAGATAAACGGGTTGGAAAATGAGATATCAATCTTGCCTTGGCCGAACATTTTTATATGGTCGTCAAAGGTTTCCGGGAATACCTGGCGGAGGGTGAGGCCGGTTTGTTCAGCGAGATATTCAACCAACAGGTGATGACGCTGAAAGGATTCGGTATGGGCGTACTGCGGCAGATAGGCATAGGTAATGGCAGGCTGTTGCTGTCTAAAAGCAATATCTTGGCGCTTATCCAAAGATACTTTGACCGCCTCCTCACTCTCCCAGCAGGAGGAAAGGATGAAGGCGGCAAGGACCATGAAGAGGGGAGATACTATTTTAGGCAAGTGCACCATGGGTTTTTCAATGTTGGAAAATTATTTTTTCTGTCTCAATCTTTGGCAAAAATAAAAAACAACAAGAACCGTAACAATCGGGCACCTTCAGGCTACCCTTTCCCGCTTTGTTTTGCAATTTTTTGTGCCGACCTCTGCCTTGGCGCGAGCCACTTCTCACCCTGAACCTTTGATATCGGAATGTTTAATAGCCGCAGCTAGAGTGTTTCTTTGCCACTTAAGTCGACTTATCGCATATCTGTCAGTCGAGAAAGCAGATGCAATTTCTTGTTGAGTTGAGCATAGTGTATAAAAATTCAACCTCGTGCCAATACCTCCACCCATGAGCCACCCATGACCGAAACCCGGACCGCCCACGGAACACTGTATATCGTCCCCACGCCCATCGGCAATCTCGAAGATATCACCCTGCGGGCCCTGCGTATTCTGAAAGAGGTCGACATCATCGCCGCCGAAGACACCCGCCATACCCGCAATCTCCTCAACCACTTCGGAATCGCCACGCCGCTGATCAGTTACTACCGGGAAAAAGAGGCGGAACGTAGTGAGGAGATACTTCTTCGACTGCATGAGGGCAAAAATGTCGCCCTCGTCAGCGATGCCGGGACTCCGGCCATTTCCGATCCGGGCGCCGTCGTCGTCCGCCAGGCCCATGACGCAGGTCTTACCGTCGTACCGTTGCCGGGCGCCTCGGCGCTGACCACCGCCCTTTCCGCATCGGGAATTACCGCCCCCGGATTTCTCTTTCTCGGTTTCCTTCCAGCCAAGTCGGGACAACGCCGTAAGGCCCTTGCCGCTATCGCCGCCTGCCTCTACCCGGTGGTGTTCTATGAATCGCCGCACCGCATTGATGATTTCCTCGCCGATGCCCTGGAAATACTTGGTGAGCGGCAGGCCTTCTGGGCGCGGGAACTGACCAAAAGCTTTGAGGATTTGCAATCGGGGACGCTCAGTGACCTGCTGGCAAAGAGTAATGAGGGCAGGAATCGCGGCGAATTTGTCGTGGTTATTTGCCCCGGTTCAAAAGAAGAGGTAAAAGGACAAACGCTTGAAGAACTGATTCTCTGGTACCGCGATAATTCCGAACTGTCCCTGAAAGACGTGAGCCGCCAACTGGCTTCCGACCTGGGAATCTCGCGATCACAGATTTATCAACAGGCGCTGGTGCTCTGGAATAGGTGAAATTGAGCTGGATTTTGCAACTGCAACTCTTTCCGGCGGACACCGCAAAAATGGGACACTTCCCGCATTATTTCTTGCAAACCTCTATTCCTAGAGGTATCATCCGCACATGCCAAGAATCGCCCGCATAATAGCTCCCGGCTACCCGCATCACATCACCCAACGCGGCAACAATCGCGCCACGGTTTTCTTCGATGACCAAGACCGGCTAACCTATTTGAAACTTCTCGCAGGTAATACCAAAAAATACCATCTGCAGATTTTGGCCTATTGCCTGATGGATAACCATATCCATCTCCTTGCCGTGCCGGAGACGGAAATCGCTTTGTCACGAGGCATCGGGCTTACCAACATGATGTATACCCAGTATCTGAATCGTAAAATGGTTCAATCCGGTCGCATCTGGCAAAACCGCTTTTTCTCATGTGTTGTTGAAAGCGATCGGCACCTTTGGGCGGTGGCGCGATACATCGAATGTAATCCCCTGAAGGCCGGGGTAGATGACAGCGCCGAGTCATATCGTTGGTCGAGTGCCAAAGCCCATTTGACCGGCACAAAAGATCCGCTGCTCCATACACGTTCATGGCTCTCTCCGAAAAAACGAGCCACCTACGTGGAGTTTGTCCTCGCAGAAGATGAAGCAACCGACAATGCGATTCGCAAAGCCACCAGAACCGGGCGACCATGCGGATCGGAAAAATTTATCGATACGCTTGAACTTCAATTGCATCAGCCACTCAGACCACGAAAACCTGGGCGGCCCCGCAATTAATAGAGAACGGAAGTTTCCTTACTAAAACAGCCATGAGACTCCTTCGAACATGCATTACCCCTGCTGGAAAATTTCAGTACGGTATCCATAAACCAGCCTATTCTGTTGCCAATCTTCGCCAGAACACCAAGCTTGCGGCCTTGGGTCTGACCCCTGACAACCAGCTGATTGACAACGCCCGCAATTATCCACGGGAAAACATTGCCGTAACCGATGCCGACTGGATCTATGAAATCCCCAACCCATTCCCCTTCAAGGGCAGCACCTATATCGACAAAGAATGGGCCGACGCCAGTGCCGAAAATCCCGAGCGAATTCGCTTAGGGCCGCCCGCTGAAGTCTCTTTAACCGCAACGCTAAAAATCGCCGGAATCGACCAGGCCCTGTTCGCCCATTTGCCGGAACCGATTCTCCTCGCCCTCGCCACCTGCTCAACCGATCCACAGGATCTGGTAATCCTGGCCGAGCTGTCCTGCGACATGGTACGGGAGCAGGAGCAGCCGATCGGTCTTCGTTTCCCGGAGGATGGCGCCGGCTGCCTGCGACCCGTCATCCGCAACCACGCCCTGTACGAGGCGGTGGCCAACAATCCGCACCTGCCCGACGTCTACAAGATCGTCATGGTTATCCGCCCCGGCGCCCAGGGTGCCAGTGAAATAGTCGGAGAATGGCCGGATGACGGCAGCACCCACGTCTTCGAATATCTACGGCGAAATTCCTATATCCCCGGCGGCCACTATGCCGCCAACATGGCCGATGACGCCATCCGTTACTCAATTGCCGCCCTTGGCCCGCATGACATCACCGGCCTGCGCCATCTTTACTACCAACGCACCTTTGTGCGTCTTGCTGCAGAACTGGGCGTGCCGTTGCCGGCGACGCAAAGAATGCTTTTGCAGGAGGAGCTTGAAGCGCTGCGTCTGGCTCTTGCCGGTAAGATGCAAGCAATGGGGGGTGGCTCGACCACCCTCTGGGGTTGGAATTTCGGTTTTGATTTCGCCCCTTCATTGTACCGACTGCATGCCTCGCATCAGCAGGTGCACCAGCAGTACGCCATGGTCCCGGCAAGTGTGACGATCTACAACGAGGGCTGTGAGCAGCCGGTCGGGCAACTGCCGAGCTACTGCTGCGGTGACCTGCTGGCCGAACTTGTCGAAGACTACCGCCGGCTCCATGGCAGTGATTTCTTCGCTGATTATCGAGCGGCTATCGCCGGCAATGGCCGTATGGACGGACGAGTCGACCTAGCGGCCAATCTGGTGGTCTGGAGTGACAGCAACTGCATGCTCTTTGTCCCCAAAGCCCAGACATCGCAATGGGAACTGCAGCTCATGACCCTGCCGAATGCCGACGGCAATCTTCCCGGCAATGTTGTTGAGTGTGATCAAGCTGTACGTCGCTCCCTGGACACCGGCATCCTGATGGCGCAAAAGGCCTTGGCCGGACTCGGGGCGAGGATGGTCACATCTATTGAATATGCAAAAAGGTTCAGTGCAGCAAATTGCTCGCAACAGCCGCTGCTCTACGCCTTTCTCCCACGCCTGCCTGAGGCTCCGGGCGCCTTCAGCGAAGCACAGCTGCGTTTTATCAACGGCCATTATCCCGAGGATTTTGCCGCCGTTTGCCGCAAGCAGCTGGAAAAGTCAGCTGCTCAACCTCCTCTTTAGTAAAAAAGGCGCAAACAAGAGAAAAACCGGGCAGATGTCCCTCTTTTAGCTTACAGGCAACGCCGCACTTCAGGTTACAAACTGCCTCAGCACTTCCTCATGCAGTAACTCGTTAAATTGGATATGTACACTAAAGTCACCATAGAGATGGAAGGACACCCGCACTACCTTGCCAATTGCCGACATCGTTGCCGGATCCTCCTCCTGCGCAGAGGCGACAAACAATTGCAGATATCTTGCCAACAGAGCGCGGGCTATGGCTTTTTTGGAGAACCGCATACTGATGCAACATCCGCTCTTCGAGATATCCGCCAGTTCACCGCTATAAACGATCTCGGTCATGCTGCCTTCAGAGGTTAATAATGTTGCCTTGACTAAGCCGGTAGCTGCATGGCGCTCGTAGCGGTTTTTTCCCATCTTTTTGTTGCGCAATATTTCATCAACCCTGCCACTCTTCAAACAAAAATCGATGATTTTTTCGTACAGGCCCGGGAAGGTATCTTCCCACCCATCGGCTGCGCTGCTTTCAAGGAGCATCAGTTGCACCTCGGTATAGGTGATCGCCGAGGCGGAGCAAAGGGAAATGGTGGAAAAAGTAAACTCGCCCAAGATATCACCCGGCCCTAATTTGGCCAGGACGACATTCTTGCCATCCTTTTGGAAGAAGATTATGACCTGTCCTCTGTCAATGAGAAAAAGTCGGCTGTTCATTGCTCCGTGGGTCAAAATCATGGTCTTCGGTCGCAGAACAAGCTTCTTCATGCTGTAATAGAAGCAGTTACACTCCTCGTCGCTGAGTGAATTGTAGAGCTTTCCCCAGATTGACAGGTGATCCTGGCCGATGGCCGCGCTCTTTTCATTTTCAATGATGCCGGAGGATTTGATGATTGCGCTGAGGGCCATCGGATCCGTGGCGATGAGCCTCTCATGCAGGTGGTCGGCAAGCCGGAAATTTCTGAGCTTTGCTGCGGCCTCGATTTCGACAAGCAGTTGCTGGACGATCTTTGACTTGTCTTCTGTATCTGATTGGCTGGATGGCGGAGAAAATGGGGACACGGCGCACCTCCCTTTTCATTGAGACACAACACTCCATTGCACAAGGCAGTTACCTGCCCTCTGCTGTAATGATAGGCGATGTACCAGGAATAATCAAATAATGGTGTCGAGGTCGCAGATAAATATGGTACCTATTCGACAATTGCCAAAGAATCGGGTATGAATGTGCGAAAATCGTTGGAATAAACACCGGTGCCGCAAGTGACGGCTCTTCTGCGGGCCGGGGACAGACACTCTTTTAACCGATATTATTGACAATTCATCTTCAAGGAGACGCGACACAAATGAAAACAATCCTTTTTTCCCTTCTTCTCTTTCTGCATCTGGCCGGTTTTGCCATAGCCGGTGATTATAAATTTACCCTGATCAACAAAACCGGTTTCGAGATTATCGATCTGTACTTCAGCCCCGCTTCCCAGAGTGCATGGGGCGATGAAGTGCTGACGGTCGATACCATCCCGAATAAGGAAAAAATGAAGATCCACGTGGCACGCAAGGAAAAAGCTGAGGCTTGGGACATTCTGGTAAATGATGAACAAGGAGTCTCTTTCAAATGGCCCGGACTGAAACTCTCCGAAATCTCGACCCTCGTCTTGACCATCAAGGCCGGCCAGCCAATGGCTTTTTATGAATAGGCTGCCGGTCGCATAACATTCTCGCTTCCTCGCCTGCACGAGCGCAGGCGAGGAAGCGAGAATTCAAAGTCGGTCGAGACAGTGAAGAAGCAGAGCTGAGTCTAGAAGGCTATCCGAGAATAGCCTGTCCTAAATTTTTATCAGCTATTTCACCAGTCGAAGACCAGCCTGAGTCCGGAAAAATTGCCAGGCACCCTGTCTTTGACCAAAGGGCTTGATCAACCTCTTGCTCTCCAGCAGCAACCCCTTCAGGGCGGACGCTGGGTTTGCATCCGAGCAGTCTCCATCAACCGTAGCCCCATATGTGCCTACCCGACACTCCTCTCCAGAGAGGGGCAAGGGATCACTCCCCGGCAACAGGTGAATATTTCGGCGAGCAGCAAGGTCAAAAAGAGCAGGCCTGGGCCAGAAGTCCGGTCGTCCTCCATTATCGCCAACAAACAGGCAATCAGGAGACACACTTAGGAGAAAATCGGAGACAATCCGCCCTCTTGTTCCCAGCCATTTACCAGCGCCCCAGGGCAACACCGCCAGCCCCCCGCAATTGCGAACTTCAGCTACGGTATCAGCCAAGGGCCTGCCGTCATCTATTTTTGCCAGGGTTGCCAGGGCTAAAACCTCGAGTCTCTCCCGCGTTACCAGTTGCCGCCCGGCAACGACAAACATACGAACAGCAGGCCAGAACGTATGTTTGAGGAGTAAGGACTCTTTTTCTCCGGTTGTCATTACCTGCCAGGCCGCCGGCAGCGGACCTGTCTTCTGCCGTGCCTGCTCAGCTAACAATGAGAAGAAGTCCAGGGACTTTGCCTCCGTCAATAATAAAAAGTAGGTGCCGGAAGATTGCGGCGCCGTAACATTTCTCTGTCTGTCAAAATTATCCAAGGCGCAAAGCAGAAATTGGTCCAAGTTAAATCTTTCTTGGATATGCACATGGGCGTCAAAAAATATCATCTCCTGCCTCTCGGGAATTTCAGATTTATCATGGCCGAAAGAGTTGTCGGTAGAACGTAGTAAATAAGACCACCATTTCTTTGATGCAAGTGTTTTGTTTCTGTGCTTATGCGCTTTTTGCGTAACCAATGAGCACCACACACCATTTTAAACTGATTAATTTCAAAATATTATATAATTTATTTTCGAGCCGTCCAGCGCATCACGGTTTCATAATATATGAGATTAATCGGTTGATTTCTCTCTCAACTTGGAACAACTTCCGCAGTTCCTGAGAGCCTTCTCGGCAACAGGGCTTCAGGCAGAGTATCGACTCTTGCACCGATCTCGTCAAACCCCGACAAACTCACCTTATTCCATTTCTACATCAAGCGTTAACTTCGGCGGCGGCGATGTGCTGCTCCTCGCCGTACTTCTTTATACTGTCTCGTCGCTGCTCGCTTGCCTTCTCGTTTCCATCTTGATTTACAAATGGAATTACTTCAAGAGGTTGTATTTGACGATGCACCAGAATGCCCGGACTCCGTCCCGCCAGCCGATCTTCTTGCCTTCTTCGTAGGAACGTCCGTTATAGGATATCCCTACCTCGTAGATCCGACACCGCTGTTTCGCCACTTTGGCGGTGATCTCGGGCTCGAAACCGAAACGGTTTTCACAGATGGTGATGTTGTCAATGACCGGCCTGGTAAACACCTTGTAACATGTCTCCATATCGGTGAGGTTGTTATTGGTAAACATGTTCGAAAGCAGGGTGAGCAGCTTGTTGCCGATCATATGCCAGAAGTACAGAACTCGGTGCGCGTCGCCGCCCTGGAATCTTGAACTGTAAACCACATCGGCGTTGCCGGCCAGAATGGGTTCGAGCAGCTTTGTATACTCCTTGGGATCATACTCCAGGTCGGCATCCTGAATAAGAATGATATCACCGGTCGCCCGGCTGAATCCGGTTCTCAACGCCGCTCCCTTGCCCTGATTGAACTCATGGAAGATTTTCACCACGGCAGGGTCGTTGATCTTGTTTTTCATCACCTCGATCGTGCCGTCCTGTGATGCATCGTCAACCAGAATGATTTCTTTAATCAGAGGGAGTTGAACCGCCTGGACTGCGGCAACGATCATTTCCAGCGTAGCGATCTCGTTGTAGACCGGAATAACTATCGATAACTTGGTATAGGTTTGAAAAAATAGCGTAGTCGCTTCTTGAAAAATCGTCCTTGCCTCCAGTAAATTTTAATGCTTCATTAGTAAATGCAGCATAAAGTAGGTATATTCGCAACTCGCAAGAGGGGATGAGAACGCAGAGCCTCAAGATTTTCTCTTGGTGGGTGGATATTTTATAAAAAATGGAGGGTGGATATGAAGAATGTGGTCTTTTCAGCAATGTTTGCAATAATTCTTTTTGCTACAATGACAGCATGTTATGCAGAAAGAGGCGATTGGCATGGCGGAATACGGGCGAGAATTCAAGAAGATCAGCAAAGGATAGAACGGGGAAGAGAGCATGGTTCCCTGACAAGACACGAAGCAATTCAGCTGCGGAGTGAATTGGGACACATTCTCAATAAAATAGACCGTATAAAACAAGATGGTCGTCTCGACGGGAGGGAAAGAGAGAGGATCAATCGTGACCTTGATAGATTGGACAGGGACATTATGAGAGAAAAGCGCGACGATGAACGAAGGCGACGTTATTAAACCTTTGTCGGATACCATTATTCCGATTTCGAATTGATAAAATTCAGCTTTCTCGGGCAACAACAGAGACCATGCTATCAACCAAAGCAGAAGCGTTGAGCCTGAATAAGAAACGGGTTTCCTCAGGTATCTCTGAACTTGACAGGCTCCTCGGCGATCTTTTTATTGGCGATAACGTTCTTTGGTACGAGGACGCCGGAAGCTTTTCGGCGGTTTTCTGCATTCACTTCATCAAGGAATCTCTTGCTCGAAAAAAACCTTTAATCTATGTCACCTTTGACCGTTCTCCGAAAAATGTCGTCTCTTTCCTCGGCCCCTTGGCGGAAAGTCAGAACCTGACTATTCTCGACTGTTTTACCAACGGTAAGGGTGACAGCTCGGAAGTCTTCAATAAGTTCTATGAAAAGGACGGTGCCCTCTGGCCTTACCAGGTAATCAAAGTCAATGATCCGACCAATCCCAGCCATGTCGGTGAGGCGATATACGGGCTGCACAGCAACTTATCCGGGGATGTGCACTTCATTTTAGACAGCCTCACCGGGATGCAGGCTCTCTGGGGCGGCGAAGAACACGTGTTGCAATTTTACGCCAAGACCTGTCCCCGCCTCTACGAATTAGAGACAATCGCCTACTGGTTGATTGAAAAAGGTGCCCATTCCAACAGGTTAAAGGCGAATATCAATAAAATCGCCCAGGTGGCCATCGATCTTTCGGTACGGCGCGGCAAATCGACCCTGAAAATCCTCAAAGCGGAAAAACGTAATTCAAAGTTTCTCAACCAACAGCATGAATACCTTTGTGAAGAATCGGATATTGTTTTTGAAGGTCAGAGGCAAATCAAGGGTAAATTCGATCTGGGGGCAAAAATCAAGAGTATTCGGCTGATGCGCGGTCTTTCGCAAAAGCATCTGGCGGATCTCACCGGGGTTACCCCCAGCACAATCTCCCAGGTTGAAAAGAATCTCATTTACCCATCTCTTCCGGCCCTCTTCCGTATCGCCGAAAGCCTGTCCGTCGAAGTCGCAACCTTATTCAAGGATCATGGTCTTGAAAAAAATCTCTTTGTTTATTCCTCCGAACAGCGATCAACGGCGGTTCTCGACAACTTTTCCAAGGAGGACGCCGATGCCCTTTGGTTGCTGCCAAACGATCTTGAATCCACTGTTGATGCGGTCATCATCACTATCCGACCGGGAAAGAAACTTGCCGGCCATTTTTTCGCGCATAAGGGAGAGGAATTAGGATATCTTATCGCCGGTCGCCTGGAGATGATCATCGACAATCATATCTATCAGGTCAACCCCGGCGATACCGTGTTTCTGCTGAAAGATATCCCGAGCCAGTGGCGCAATACCGCCGATGGCGTCGCCGAGCTTCTCTGGTTTAAGGTCAAGGGATGAAAAAAGGTGGGGGGAACTGCTTACCGATTCGTCTGGTGCGCAACCGGCAAGCAGTTATAATGGAGAAACTCCTCCGTCCTAAGACTACACAAGTCGAGTCCTACGACGATAACACCACCCTATCCTAAAAGAATATTTTTAGCGCTTTCGTTCTTGGCGTCGGTGATGTAGGTAATGCCCGTCTCCTGCGCCGTTTCCCGGTTTGCTGCATAAACATCATTGCGGCTAATCTGGGCCACATTAAATTTACGTGCACCGGCGAGCAACTGTTGTACTCCGCAGGCAAGTTTGTCAGCCATCGTCCACATGGCTATAGCACCGTAGGGAATATTGCGCATCTCTTCCTTGCCGACTTTCTTCTGCACATCAAAATACGAGGCAAAAATCGCCTCCGGAGAACTGCCGATATCAGACACCGACTTCGGCAGGGCATCCCAGTTTCCATGAATTGCCATCCTTCTCTCAGGATTCAGAACGCCTTCAATGTTGGCACCCAGGAATCCAGGAATCATGATGCCCCGACCCATACAGATCATCTTGACGTAGGGAGCACCAAGGGCCAATCCTTTAAAAATGCTGTCTTCCAGGGCAAATCCGCCG
>JBBQVT010000105.1:0-14671 GCA_038211245.1 Desulfobulbales bacterium
GTTGAAGACCATGTCAAGATACACCTCAATCCCTGCCCGGTGCAGAGAGAGCACCATTTTTTTGAACTCTTCTACAGCGTTGCCCGGATCCATGGCGTATCCGGAATGGAGAGCAAAGAAGGACACAGGATTATACCCCCAGAAATTCTTCAGCCGTTCTCCAGTGTTAGGGTTGGTGAAGATAACGTCGTTTTCGTCGAATTCCGTTACCGGCATGAGCTCAACGGCGGTAACGCCGAGGTCCTTCAGATAAGGGATTTTTTCGATAACTCCCAGATAGGTGCCCGGGGCTTGGACGCCGGCACTCCGGTCCTTGGTAAACCCCCTGACGTGCAGTTCATAGATAATGGTTTCAGACAGGGGCGTTTTCAGCGGGCGGTCATCCTGCCAGTCGAAGTCCTGACCGCTTATCATGCAACAGGGTTCGACCCCGTAGGTTGCCGGTTGTCCCCATTGTCGGGGGGTGAGCATGCTGCAGCAGGGGTCGATGAGAATCTTCTTATAATCATAGATCAGACCCTGACCTTTGCTGTCGCTCGGCCCATCAAACCGGTATCCGTAGCGGAAATTTTGCTGATGGGTGAGAAGGAGGATGTGCCACATATCACCGGTACGATTTTCATGGGGGTCAAGGGCGAATTCATGGCGAATTGTTTTTGTTGAACCCGTCGGAAGGTGATCGATGACCAGGGTTGTCTTGGTGGCGTGGCGGGCGAAAATCGAGAAATTTAAGCCCTCCTTGAGGATGGTAACGCCAGCCGGCAGAGGATAGCCTCTTTTGCGAAAGCGGGAATTTTTTTTATCGGCCATGTTGATAACAATTATTGTTGTTTTACAGTTATGACTTACATCAAGGCGCAGCACATTTGTTTTCTTATAGTGTATGTTACTCGAACAGGCAAATCTAGTATCGCGGAATTTTTTGTTTTCGACGATTTTCAGGAACCGTTTGCAAATAACTTGGAAAAGCAGTGCTTCACCCACAATTTGGAGGTAATCATGGGGATGTATCACAAAGTGAAAGTTGGCGACTTGAGCATCAGTCCTATCGATTGGGAGATGACTCCGGATATCTCCTTCGGGACCTTTGAATCCTGGGGTGGGCGGGAAAGGGTGCGCAACAACAAGGAGTGCGTTTACTATTTCTTCATTGACAATTGGGGAGAGGAACCGAAGCTCTGCCTCATGGAACGGGCGGTGAAACACGCGAAAATTATGGCGGAAATAAAGGCACCACCGGAAATGGTGAAGAAATGCGTGGCGGGACAGGGGCGATCCTCGATCTTTGAAAAAAGTTATGCCATAAACGATGAGATCAAAGAGTGGCTGATTAAAAGTGTTCTCGATGACCATGGTGATTCGCGCCTGATCGTACCAAAACTTGAGGTGCTGCGCAAAGAGGACATGGGACCGCTCCTGCCGTCGGCCGCAGAGAACCCGTTCGTCGGGGAAACAGTCAGGCTGCCGCATGTGCAGGCTATTATCAATGACGACCAGATCGACGCTCTCCTGAAACAATGGAACTTTTTCGAGGCGGAGTTGAATCCGTCCGGCAGGTTTGTCAATTCCCTGGTGGATGTGGCCATTCCCGGTGTTATTGTCGATCAACGAACGGGATTGATGTGGCAAAGCGACGGCATCGACATTGGCTCCATTCGCCATATCCTGAGAAGTATGGAAGAGCTTAACGGGCAACAGTTCGCCGGCTATGGCGATTGGCGACTACCGACCATGGAAGAGGCCATGTCCCTCATGGAACCAGAGAGAAACGGCAAGGGGGTTTACCTCCACCCCGGATTTTCCAAAGAGCAGCCGTTTATCTTTGTCGCAGCCCAACGCAAACCCGGCGGCTACTGGTTTGTCGATTTTAAGCAGGGCCGTGCCTTCTGGTCGTCCGGCACTATCCCCGGCGGGTTTGGCCGGTTGGTGCGGTCGCAGACCTGAAAGCTTCACTTGCTGTCGGAATGATCTTGCGCCGCAAGAGACGGTAAGAGGCAAAAGTTTAACACCCAGGGGGCGGAAGGAAATCCGTCCCTTTTTTTTATTTCAATTTGCTTGTTCCAGCACATCAATTCACTAATATTGGTGAAGGACGTTGGTTTACTGCATCCAAAAGTTGCTTGCTTTCGTTCAGTGTCGGTAACCTTATGTTGACCGTGTATATCGACCAAGACCTGCTCGGATGAAGGGGCATTTGTAATTACTCGCAGTATTGTTTTGATTGTTGCCGACAAATTTGGTTAATATGCAACTTGTACAAATAACTGCTTTTTAGTTGGGTGAGGATGGCGTGGCGCATTTTTTGCCGCCTGTTGCCTCTTCGGTCGAGTCATTCCCGGGGTTTCTATGGCAAACGAAAAGGATTTTGGATACGGTATAATCGCCTCACTTCTTCTGCAGTCGGGAATGGTGAGTGAGAAACAGCTCAAGCATGCCGATCGAATACGCCGAAAACTGGCGACGCCTGCCCCTCTTCTCAATGTCCTGAAGGATCTGGGTAACGTTTCCGACGAAATGGTGCGGAAGGTACTGATGGGCACCAATTCAAATATTCGTATCGGTGAGCTGTTGGTTGAACTGGGGCACCTTACCGAGGGTGACCTGGATTCCGCCTTTAGAATTCAGCAAGAGCAGGATAAGGAACTCCGTTTGGGGGAAATCCTGATAAAGCATAATTTTATTGATGAAAAGCTTTTCAACAGGATTCTTTCTCTTCAACTTGGTTTTCCTCTCGTCGATGTCAATATGTCCCTGGTCGATAGAAGCCTTGCCGCTCGGGTACCGATGAAGATACTCGTTGAACATCTGTTTATCCCCATAAAAACCACTGAAAAGGTGGTCTTTGTAGCATTCGCCGATCCGCTGGACAGAAAAGGGCTTGAGGCCGCACGGAAATTTTTTGGTGGGACCATTGCTCCGGCCATCTCTGAAAAAAAGGCAATACTTGAGACCCTTAGACTTTTAGAGGATCTTCTTGCCGGTAAGGTTGTTGATGTAGATAACAAGACCGTGGTGGGCATCGTCAATGCCATGATCCTTTCAGCGATCAAGGACAACTGCTCGGATATTCACATCGAACCGATGGCCGATCGCCTGCATGTCCGTTTTCGCGAGGATGGTATTCTCCGCCATTACAAGGATTTTCCCAGAAATATCATTCCACCTCTGACGAGCAGAATAAAAATAATGTGCGAGGCCGACATAGCAGAAAGGCGCCGGCATCAAGGCGGACGAATCCTTTTTAGCTACGAGGAAGGCAAAGTTGATATCCGGGTCTCCTTCTACGTTACGGTGCATGGTGAAAATATAGTTTTAAGAGTGTTGAATCAGAAACGGACGCTCCTCGATATCCACACAATTGGCATGGCCCCCAAGATGCTGCAAGGGTTTCTTGAGGATGCAGTGTATCCCCCCAGCGGCGTACTCCTGGTCACAGGTCCAACCGGTTCGGGCAAGACATCCACCGTCTACAGCTGTATAAATCATATAAAGAACCCACAGATAAGCATTATTACGGCGGAGGAACCGGTAGAGTATTTCATCGACGGCATTGCCCAGTGCTCGATAGATCCCTCTCTAAATGTTACCTTTGAAGAAACTTTGCGACATATCGTTCGCCAGGATCCGGATGTAATTCTTATAGGTGAAATCAGAGATAAGGTCTCCGCTGAGATGGCGGTCCAGGCAGCACTGACCGGGCATAAGGTGCTGAGCACCTTCCATACTGAGGACAGTATCGGTGGTCTTATACGTCTTCTCAATATGGATATTGCGCCCTTTCTGATTTCCTCGACGGTTATCAGTGTCCTGGCCCAGCGGCTGCTGCGGCGGGTCTGTAATTCCTGTGCTACGGAAACCAAGTTGACGCCGACCCAACTGCAACGGCTCGGGGTTTCAGCAAAAGATGTCATGGGGGCGCAATTTCGCAAAGGCAGGGGCTGTACGGAATGTAAACAGACAGGCTATAAAGGCAGGGTTGGGGTGTTTGAAGTCCTGGTACTCAACGAGCTGGTACGCAGTGCCATCCTGGAGCAGAAAACCAGCTATGAAATACGGCAGATCAGTATCGAACACGCCGGACTGGTCACCCTGCTTGAAGATGGTCTGATGAAGGCGGCAGCAGGTATCACCAGTGTCGACGAGGTTCTGCGTTGTTTGCCAAGACTTTCCAGTCCCAGGCCATTACTCGACATACGGCGTCTCGCGGGAGAATAGCAGAATGCAGAAAAGTGCTTCATTTTTTGATGTGATCAATGAACATATTGCTTCCGGGAGTGTCGTTCTGCCGGTTTTCAGTACGGCGGCTCTTCGAATTCAGCAGGAACTGGTGAAAAAAGAGCCTGACATGAAGGTGGTTGAAGGAATTCTTTCCGGCGATCAGTCGCTTGCGAGCCAGGTGCTGCAGATGGCCAATTCGGCATTTTATCATGGACTCGTTGACATCCTCAACGTGCGGGCAGCGATTATCCGTCTTGGTATGCAGGAGGTTGGGCGGATCGTTCTTCTGGTTGCGTCGAGAAATCAATTCAGAAGTAAAGATAAAGATTTTAACGTGTTGATGAAGCAGTTGTGGCAACATGCCGTCGGTTGCGCCCTCGGCGTCAAATGGCTGGCCAAGCGCTGCAAATTTGAAGAGCTTGAGAGCCAGGCGTTTTTTGCCGGTCTTTTTCATGACATAGGCAAGCTGTTCGTGCTTATGGTGGTTGACCAGATGAAAGAGAAAGACAAAAACTTGTCTATCACCCAGGCCCTGCTCATGGAATCGATGGCCACTCTCCATGCCGAACAGGGGTACAAGCTCATGCAGCAATGGAATATGCCCGAGGAATATTGCATTGTTACCAGGGACCACCACAGAAAAGACTATGACGGTAAAAATTATTTACTTGTTATGGTTCGTCTTGCCGATATGGCGTGTTTGAAACTCGGCATCGGTTTGGCAAGAGATGAATCCCTGGTGCTGTCGGCAAGAGAGGAAGCGCATCAACTCAATCTTACCGAGATCGATCTCGCTGAACTGGAAATTATTCTGGAAGATACTGCTATTCTGGCAGGATAATTTGCACGTCCCCATGAATTTTTTGTTGTGTTGAGCCGATCATGCTGCCTGGGGCAGGAGGTGTTTTTTGAATCATCAGGAAAAAATAAACCGGCCGTTTGCGAAGGGCGCGGGAATGTCCATGCGAAAGGCAATGACATTTTGCATATGTATATGTGTGTTTGCATTGCTGCGTGTTCCTGTTGCCCGGGCCCAACAGGTAGTTTTGCCCATGACCCTCGACTTCAAGCTTCTCACCTCCCTCATGGTGCGGGAGGCCTTCCCCGGCAAAAATAACAGTGCGGCTATCGTTGGCCAGCCCGGGGGATGCACTTACCTGGGGATTTCCGAACCGAAGTTTTCCTCGGCCGGGAAGAATGTTCGGCTGGAGATGAAGATGGTCATTCGGCTTGGCACCGAGTTGGCCGGGGAGTGCCTTGTGCCGGTTGAATGGCAGGGATATCTTTCCCTTGTGCAGCAGCCGGTGTTTGACAACCGGACTTTTTCCCTGGCCTTTCGAACAGTCGATTCAAGCCTTTCGACCCTTTCGCACCAACCTGCGCAAATCGCTAACTTTCTCTGGGAATTTGCCAAACCGAGGGTTTCGGAGCATCTCAACCGGGTGCGGTTAAATCTGGCGCCGCCGGTTCGCGATATGCGTAACTTCCTGGCGCCTCTTTTCCACGAACAAGCTCGCCAAGCGACCCAGACCATGCTTGACAGTTTGCGCGGTGGGCGGCTGGTCGTGACCAAGGAAGGCGTTGAGGTCGAGTTGCAGGGTGAAGTGGAGGAGGTGCATACCCCCGGCAGAGAGTCGGATCAGACAATAAGCCCGGCTGAACGTAAGAAGATGATTCAGCTGTGGGAAACCTGGGATGTCTTTCTGGTTCGGCTGATTTCCCTTCTCGCCTCGGAACCGCTCAGTCCTGAAGATCAATTGCTCCTTGCCGATGTTCTGCTCGATACCCGCTATGCTTTTGCGGCGGCGCTGGAGGAGGAAAATCTGGAAAAAGATTTCGTCAGAATGCAGTTTGTCCGGGTTTGGCGTACCTTGGCACCGCTATTCAGAAGGCAGCTGTATGCCAAGCCGTCGGCGAACACCCTCGGCTATCTGGCCTTTTTTACCGCCGCCGATGCCTTGTTGGTCCTTGACCAGATGGGGCCGACTCTCGGTATCGAGATCAGTCAACAAGGCTTGTTGCGTCTTGCCGCCATGCTGACCGGCCAGGAGACGCCGTTGCCTTACAGTTCGGGTGTCGATCCGGGACTCAGGAAGTTGTTGCATTTGCCGCCGGCCGAGATTCAGCCACCGTCTGGAGATGATGACGAAATACAGGAAATCGATCTACCGAGCGGCAAGGAAGAACATGACCCTTTTTCGCGAATATCCGATTTTTTCTTCACCCCAGCCTATAGCGCCGAGGTGCCGCAGATAGCCACACTCCTTGAATGGAAGGTGCCGGAGGAAGACATCGACGGCTATTTTGAGCGGGTCAGGGCCGTACTGGCCGAGGCATCTTCAACCGTTCTGGCTAAGCAGGAGTTGCCGGAAAATCTGCACGGGATGTTTCGGACGATGATAGTCGCCATGGCCTGGCAGGAAAGCTGCCATCGGCAATTTGTTGAAAAAGGTAACAAACTTACATTTTTGTTGTCGTACAATCAGACCTCGGTGGGACTAATGCAGGTCAACGAACGGGTGTGGCGCGGCATCTACGACCGCAATAAATTGCGCTGGGATATTCGCTACAATGCCCGGGCCGGATGTGAGATTGCCGACCTGTATCTGCGCCGCTATGCCCTCCAGGGCAACACCCCGGCACCGGGGATCAAAACCAATCCTCTGCCCGGGATAGTGTATGCCATGTACAACGGCGGTCCGGGCCAATATGAGAAATATTTGGCACGGCTGAAAAGCGGTAAGACCTTTCCGAGCGACAAAATATTTGCAGAAAAGCTGCAATGGGTAGAGAAAAGGGATTGGGCGCAGATCAAAGAGTGTCTCGGGGGAGACTGAAAGGATCATAGCCCCTCACTCTTCGCGCCTCGCCCTTACCCTGTCTTCCTGTTCTCTGACCTTCTCAAAAAGAGTTGTCCTCCGATGACTCTGGAGAAAAGTGTATTGACAGAGATAAATGTACATGTATATTATGCCAATATCGAAAATTGTATATGTACATTGCAGGGGGAGATTATGGAGCTTACGGAAAAACAGCGGCAGTTTTTCGATTATCTGAGCGAACGGTTGGAGGGCAGCGGGCCGGTCCCGACCCTGCGCCAGGCCGCCGTCGATTTTGGGGTCAGCCATACGGCAGTGGCGCAGCTGATGCATCAGCTGGAAAAAAAAGGGGTGATCGAGCGGCAGGGGCGGTATGGTCGGACCATCCGTCTTTGCCAGGGGGCCGGGGAGCAAGGCCCATCTCCAAGGGGCCGTGAACTGCCGATTATCGGCCAGGTTACCGCCGGCCTGCCCATGTATGCCCAGCTGGAGTGGGCGGGAACGGTGCTGGTCGACCCGGCGATATTTGTCGGAGACAGCCTTTTTTGTCTGTGCATCAAGGGCCGGTCGATGCAGGATGCCGGTATCCTCGACGGCGATCTGGTGGTCTGTGAACCGCGGCAGTATGCAGAAAACGGCGAGATAGTGGCGGTTCTCATCAAGGGCGAAGAGGCGACGGTAAAGCGTTTTTTCCTCTATGCCGATCATATTGAACTCCGGCCTGCCAACGAGGCCTTTCCGGTCATGTGTTATCCGTTTAGCGATGTACTGGTGCAGGGTAAGGTGGTCGGGGTCATTCGTGGGAAACATGCCGAGTTCGATGGCAAGCGCGAGTAGCGGCGGTTGCCCAGGCCGGGTCGAGGTCGTCCGCCCGGTGACCGCCGGAGCTCCTAGGAGGGTCTGCCCCGTCTACGTCGGTACCTGCGGCTATTCCTATACCGAATGGGCGGACAGCGGGTTTTACCCGGAGGGGACCAAGAGTGCGGCGATGCTCGGCCTCTACGGCAGTTATTTCTCTGTGGTTGAGCTGAATTACACCTGGTACCAGATGGCGAGGGCCGAGGCCCTGAGCCGCATGGTCGAAAACGCCCCGCCGCAGCTGTTGTTTGCCGCCAAGCTGACCCGCACCATGACCCATGAACGGGATGATAACTGGCGCGAGCAGTTGGCGTTGTATCGGCAGGGGGTTGCCCCACTCGGCAAACGTCTGGTCGCCGTGCTGATCCAATTGCCGCCGGACTTTGACCGTAGTCTTGCCAATCGCAACTATCTGGCTGCACTCCTTGATGGTCTCGAAGAATTACCGGTGGCGGTGGAATTTCGCCACCATTCCTGGGCGGTCGATTCGGTGTTTGCCGAACTCTCCAGGCGGCGGGTAACCATGGTGACGGTTGATGCCCCAGCCCTGCCGGGACTTTTTCCCGTCCTTGATGTAGTAACCAACCCCGCTCTCTTTTACGGCCGCTTCCACGGCCGTAACCGGGATGGCTGGCGGTCGGGCAATATGCAGAAAAAGTTTGACTACGATTATTCCGCCGAAGAATTGCACGCCTGGTGCGTTCGTTATCTTCCGCTCATGGCTGTCGGCGTCGATCAGGGAATTCTGTTTTTTAACAACCATGTGCGGGCGCAGGCGCCGCGCAATGGCGCAAAGCTTGCGACCATTCTTGCCGAACTCGCCGGCGGAAAGCGATGATGGGTCAGGGCTTCAGGGTGCGGGAACGAGCCGTGCTGCATTTTAATGTTGCCGATTTCGCCGTTGCCGTCGAACGGGTCGAGGATTGCCGTCTGCGCGCCAGGCCGCTGCTCATTGCCCCGCTGCAGGCGGCGCGAGCGGTGGTCTACGACATGAGTGAAGAGGCTTATCGGGAAGGGGTGCGAAAAGGCATGCCGCTGCGCCAGGCCACCAGGATCTGCCGGGGGGCGGTGGTCCTGCCACCCCGGATAGGTTTGTATCATAAGGCGATGCTGGCCTTTTTAAAAGAGCTGCAAGGCTATTCGCCGCTCATTGAATGCGGTCAGGCTGACGGTCATTTTTTTGCCGATGTGACCGGCACCCACCGACTGCACGGACCACCACCGGATATCGGCTGGCGGGTCCGTCGTCAGGCCCGTAACGGTCTCGGCATCAATCCGATCTGGACCCTCGGTACCAGCAAGCTGGTGGCGAAAGTGGCCTCCAGGCTGGTCAAACCGGTGGGTGAATATATTGTCACTGCCGGGGACGAGGAGGCATTTCTCGCCCCCCTGCCGGTGGCTGTTCTGCCCGGACTTACAAGCAGGGAGCTGGAACAGCTACGGGACTTCCGCCTGACCACCATAGGCGCTTTGGCCGGACTTTCCCGCCACCAACTCATGGTACCCTTCGGCAGCCGTGGCGATTATCTCCACGATATCAGTCGGGGCATTGACGACACCGCCGTCTGTCGACCAACCTCGGCAAGCGAGACCATCGACTACCAACACATCTTTGCCGATGACAGCAACGACCAGGAAGAGGTCGAGGGTGTGGTCGCAGCCCTGGTCAGTCGGACCGGCTGCAGTTTGCGCGGCAGGCAGCAGGTTGCCCACCGGGTTGGCATCTGGCTGCGCTATTCGGACGGCGGCCATGTGGTCAGGCAGTCGACCTGCCGAAATGGCACCTCCGGCGACGTTCTTCTCAGGAAACTGGCTTTGGCCGCCCTGCAGCGGGCCTGGACGCGGCGGACGAGAATCCGTAGCTGTCGTCTGGTCTGCGACCGTCTGCAGCGCCAGTCGCCGCAGCTGCTTCTCTTTTCCGAACGGGAAGGCACGGAACTTCGGGAAAAGAAGGTTCTGGCGGCCATGGATGCGCTGCGCCATCGTTTTGGCCATGCGGTGATCGGGGTGGGGCGGCAAGCGGTTGGGGTGAAGGGTGAAGGGAGAGGCGTGAGCGGTGAGGTTGGTTCCACTTTTGGTAGTTTTCTTTGAAGATGAGGTTCCTAAGAAGGATGGTTGGTGATGTTTCCGCTTCGCGTCAGATCGTATTACTCTCTACTTCAGGGCACCGCCTCACCGCCTACGCTTTGTCGCCGGGCGCGGGAACTGGGCTATTCCGGTCTTGCCCTGACTGATCGCGATAATCTCTATGGCCTTTGGGATTTTTTAAAAGGGTGTAGGCGTGAAGGTTTGCGGCCGATCGTTGGGGCGGAGATTTCTGAATCCTGTTCGGGCAAGGTAGTTACCTGTCTGGTGCGAAACCAAGAGGGCTATGCCAACCTTTGCCGGCTGCTGACCAGGCGGCATATGGCCCAGACCTTCAGACTGGCCGATGATCTCCCACCCTTTGCTGCCGGTCTTACGGTGTTGTGTCGTGATGCCTTACTGCTGGCCGGATACCTGCGGGCGGGCATTGCCGTCGCGGTCGATCTCGGTGCCTATCCAAACGCCGCCGCCCGTGCTCTGCGGATCTTTGCCCGGGAAAATAAAATTGCCGCGGTGGTGACCCCGGACAGCGATCTGGTGGCTAGCGGCGACCGCCAACTGTATTGTCTGCTCCAGGCGGTCCGTACCGGCAGCACGGTGAGCCGGACCATGCAGGAGAAAACCACTCAGGATATACACGTTTTCGAAGGTCCTGCCGAGTATCAAAACAGATTTGCCATCTGGCCGGAAACCCTTGCAGCCACCGTGGAGCTGGCCGCCACCTGCATCTTTACCGGGCCGAATTTCGGCATCGTCATGCCGCCATGGCGCGGCGGGGGTGGTCGTGATGCGGCGGCTGCCCTGCGGGAAAAGGCCTACCTCGGAGCTCAGCGCCGCTACGGCGATGACCTGGGCGAGCCGGTGGTCGAACGTCTTGAGCATGAACTGCGGGTCATCGAAGACATGGATTTTTCTTCCTATTTTCTCGTGGTACGGGATATCGTTCACCGTAAAGGGCCGGACGGTAAACGGAAAAAGCGGCGGATCTGCGGCCGCGGCTCGGGGGCCGCCTCGCTGGTTGCCTATTGCCTTGATATCACCAATGTCTGCCCGATCAAATACAATCTCTACTTCGAACGTTTTCTCAATCCCGGCCGCACCGATCCCCCGGATATCGATATCGATTTTTCCTGGGATGAACGGGATGACGTGCTCCGTGATGTCCTTGGCGATTTTGACGGCCATGCGGCCATGGTCTGCAATCATGTGTTTTTCCAGCCGCGCATGGCCATCCGCGAGACCGCTAAGGCCTTTGGTTTGCCGGGCTATGAGATTTCCCAGCTCACCAAGCGCATACCCTGGTTGCACGGCAGTGGGGCCCATTCCCTGGAACAGAGCCTGGCAGGTCTGCCGTCGCTTAGAGATCAGAATCTTTCCCCTCCCTGGCCGGAGGTCCTGGTTCTTGCCGAAAAACTGATCGGCCTGCCGCGGTATCTTTCGGTGCACCCGGGCGGGGTGGTCATCACCCCGCGCCCGATCACCGATTATGTGCCTGTTGAGCGGGCCACCAAGGGCGTGCCGATCATCCAGTGGGAAAAGGACGGTGCCGAGGAGGCGGGCCTGGTGAAGATCGACCTCCTCGGCAACAGAAGCCTTGGGGTAATTCGTGACTGCATCGCCGCAGTGCATAGGGGTGGAAAAGATCTTGACGAGATGACCTGGCAGCCGGAAGATGATGCGGCAACCAAGATGTCGGTTGCCGCCGGGGCGACCATGGGCTGTTTCTATATCGAGAGTCCGGCCATGCGGTTGCTTGAGAAAAAGGCCGGGACCGGTGATTTCGAGCAGCTGGTCATCCAGTCGTCGATCATCCGGCCGGCGGCCAATGAATTCGTTCGCGAATATGTGCGACGGTTGCACGGCGGGGCCTGGCAGCCGTTTTGCCGGGAACAGGGCGATGTCCTTGACGAAACCTTCGGGCTGATGGTGTACCAGGAGGATGTGTCGAAGATCGCCGTTGCCCTGGCCGGTTTCAGCCATGCCGACGGCGACGGTCTGCGCAAGGCCATGGCGAAAAAGGACAAAGCCCTGAAACTGGCAAATTACCGGGCGATGTTTTTTGCGGGGTGTGCCGGCCGTGGTGTTGCGCCCGAGGCGGTGGCCGAGATGTGGCGGATGATAAAGAGTTTTGACGGCTATTCCTTTTGCAAACCGCATTCCGCTTCCTATGCCCGGGTATCGTTTCAGGCCGCCTATTTGAAAAAACACTATCCGGCGGAATTCATGGCGGCGGTGATCTCCAACCAGGGCGGCTACTATTCGACCTTTGCCTATGTCTCCGAGGCCAAAAGACTCGGGTTGCAGATCCTTCCTCCGGATGTACAGCACAGCCTTCTGGCCTGGTCCGGCCGGAGCGAACAGGTGCGGGTCGGGCTGCAGGCGGTGCACGGGTTATCGGGTGATTTTCTCGGCAGATTGTTGGCGGCACGGCAAAAAGAAAAATTTCACGATGTCACCGATTTCTTGCAGCGCACCCGGCCGGCCGACAATGAAGCCGAGGCGCTCATTCACGCCGGCGCCTTGGACGGTCTTGCGTCAGGGAGCAATCGCACGATTCTTCTGTGGCAATGGGCAAGTTTTCGGCGGGCCATGCAGGACAAGGGCTGTCTTTCCCTGTTCGGCGTACGCTTGCCCCCGGCTCCGCTGCTGCCGGCACCGGACCGGTTGAATAAGGCGCGTAAGGAATTTGCCACCCTCGGTTTTCTCTGTGACGGCCATCCGCTGCAATTTCTTAAGGCTCCTGCCTGCGGCTTGGTGAAGGTAATGGAGTTGCCGGGGCAGGTGGGGCGGCGGGTGCTCCTGATGGCCTGGTTGTTGACCGGCAAACTGGTGTCAACGCGGAGCGGCGAGGTTATGGAATTTCTCACCTTTGAGGATGAGAGCGGGCAGGTGGAGACAACTTTTTTCCCGGAAATATATCGTACCTACGCCCATATGCTGTGCAGCGGTCGCGGCTATATGCTGGCCGGGCTGGTTGAGGAGGATTATGGCGCGCTGACCCTTACCGTGCATCGGTTGACGGCCATGCGCCAATGAATTATTGTTTGAAAATGACCAAAAGTAGCGTATAAAGGCAGGGTGTTGGCGCATAATAAAAGCAAAGTGATAAAATGAAAAAAGCAAAGCGTATCCTTGTGATAGACGATGAACCGTCGGCCCTTGATCTGCTGCAGAGGATTCTCGAAGGCGAGGGGTATGCGGTTGAAGTAGCTTCCAACGGCCTGGAAGGAGTGGAGCTTTTTCGCCTGCGGCCTTGCGATCTGGTCATAAGCGACATGGTCATGCCGGTCAAAGACGGTCTGCAAACCATCCTTGAGCTGCGCGATATCGCTCCCAACCTCCCGGTTATTGCAATCTCAGGGGGTGGGGTTATTTCCAAAGAGAGGTACCTCACCGTTGCCGGCTATCTCGGCAGGGTAATGACCATAGCAAAACCTTTTGCCGTTGAGGCTATTGTTAAGGCCGTGGCCGGGCTTCTTCAGGAGCAGGAGCCGGTCGCCGAAGAATAAGCTTAGTATTGTATTCTTTTTAAGATACTTTTTGCCCGTTTTTGTAAAGGACCCTAACCATAGAGGTGCAAAATGAATGAGGTGGCAAAGGTCGGCATGACCCTCAATTATGTGCTCGATTCCAGCTGTTCCAAGTATCGGGACACACCGGCAATCGGCATGGCGATGGAAAAGCCGCTCAGCTATGGTGAGTTCCATGAGCTGATCATCGCCCTTGCCGCACGGTTTCTCCGGGAGGGGGTGCGAAAGGGTGATCATATCGCTATCCTAGCGGAAAATTCCCACAACTGGGCGATTGCCTATATGGCCATTGTCCGCTTGGGCGCCATTGCCGTGCCCATCCTGCCCGATCTGCCGGAGAGCGACGTACACCACATCCTGGGCGAGATGCATGTGAAGGCCTTGTTCACCACCCAGAAACAAATAGAAAAAATCTATGAATTGCGCACGGTGCTGACCTGTCCGGTCATCACCCTCGACGACTATGCCGCAGAGATTGGCGTTCTCCCGGTCATCACCATCTCCGGCTATTTGCATGACGCTATAACAGTACTGCGGGACAGTCCCGAGCCTCCGACCTTTCCCGAGGTGGTGGAAGACGATCTGGCGTCAATCCTCTATACCTCGGGTACCTCGGGCTATTCCAAGGCGGTGATGTTAAGCCATAAAAACCTGACCGCCAATGCCTACGCAGCCTCAGGCCTCAAAGCTATTGCCCCGGGGTCGGTGTGGCTGTCGATTTTGCCGATGTCGCACACCTATGAATTCACCTGTGGCTTTATCCTTCCTCTCTTGTGCGGCGGTCGCATCGCCTATGCCGGAAAAACACCGACCCCGGCGATCCTGCAGAAGCTCTGCGAGTATGAAAAACCCTTTGCCATTTTCGCCGTGCCCCTGGTTCTCGAAAAGATCTACAAAAAGAGGGTCATGCCGCAGATTGAGAAAAGCCCACTTCTTGGCTTGCTCTGCAAACTCGGCCCGACGAGACGGCTGATCTATCGGAAGATCGGCGCAAAATTATGTGCTTTCTTCGGCGGCAACCTGCAGCTGATGGGGGTCGGCGGGGCGGCGCTTAACCCGGAAGTGGAACAGTTTCTCCACGAAGCCAAGTTTCCCTATCTGGTCGGCTACGGGATGACCGAGTCGGCACCGCTCATCGCCGGCGGGCCGGCGGGAGACCCT
>JBBQVT010000106.1:0-14527 GCA_038211245.1 Desulfobulbales bacterium
GGCACCTGGCTCCTTGGTACGATCAAGGACGGTGATCCTTTCAACCGTTGCCGGCAGGGCATTGACCATAGCCTTGCAGTCAAACGGACGGTACAAACGGACCAGTACCATACCAACTTTTTCGCCTTGGGAGATAAGGTAATCGATGGTGGCGGCGGCAGTCTCACAACCGGAGGCCATCATCACCAGGACATTTTCCGCATCCGGGGCTCCATGGTAGTCAAAAAGATGATATTGACGTCCGGTCAAGCCGGCAAACTTATCCATGGTCTCCTGCACCAGTGCCGGAACCGCATTGTAGTATTTATTAACCGTTTCCCGACCGGTGAAATAAACATCCGGATTCTGGGCGGTGCCACGGATGGTTGGATGGTCTGGAGACAGTGCTCGATGCCGGTGGGCGAAGATCAATTCTTCGTCGATCATCGCACTCATCTGGTCGAAGCTGATTTCCTCGATCTTCTGGATTTCATGGGATGTTCGGAAACCGTCAAAAAAATGGATGAAAGGAATTCTTGTGGCAAGGGTTGATTGGACGGAGATCAGAGCCATATCCGTTGCTTCCTGGACGTTTTGCGAACAAAGCATGGCCCAGCCGGTTTGCCGCGTGGCATATATATCACCGTGATCGCCAAAGATAGAGAGACCCTGACAGGCGATGGCTCGTGCCGTCACATGGAATACGGTTGGAGTCAGCTCGCCGGCGATTTTATACATATTGGGGATCATCAGTAACAATCCCTGGGAAGCAGTAAAAGTCGTGCACAATGCGCCGGTGGCAAGAGAACCATGAATCGAGCCTGCAACTCCGGCTTCCGATTGCATCTGGTTTACAACGGGAACTGTTCCCCAGATATTTTTTTGTAGGCCGGCGGATTTGGAATCTGCCTCCGCAGCCAACGGGGTTGACGGAGTAATCGGGTAGAGAGTGATAACTTCACTCGTGGCATAGGCGACGTGGGTGCACGCCTGGTTGCCGTCAATCGTAACCATCTTTCGCGACATGATTTGATCTCCTTTGGAATTACTTTGAGTTGTGCGAGTAACATGGCGAAAACCGATAAAATCGTTTTAAATATTCGGTGGGGGTCCGTGCCACTGCGCAAAGAATTACCCAATGATTGTAGTCTAAGGCGCATCGAATTACAACCAATTCGGCGCTTTTTCCTCTACTGCTCGAGGTTATTTCTGCAGGAGTTGCCACGAATGAAAATTGTTGATTGGTAGTATAAGTAAAATCAAATAAAGGTCAGGCGGTTGCCCTGACCGCCAAAGTGGTGTATCAGGATTGTCAAAGAGCTGATTTGAGCATTGAGCCGTTGCATTAACATGGCTTGGCCCAAAATGGTCAAGTCATTCCCTAACGGTGCCTAAAAAGGAAATATCTATGTTGCGAATGCAAAATCCGGACTTGGAAAATCTCCTGGGTTTTTTGTCCCGTCAAGAGGAATTTGTCTTTCTTGACACATCCCGCCCTGACTCTGAAAACTTCCAATCATTTCTATTTCTTAATCCGGTAGATCGGGTGATCTGTCGAGGCGATGTGGGTCTGGAAAAGTACCTGAATGAGCTCCAGCAACGCCTGGCAGACGGCTATTTTCTCGCCGGCTGGATAGGCTATGAATTCGGGGCAATGTTCGAGGGAAGAATACACCGTGGCAGCAACCGGTGTTCCGGTAGTCGGACCATCCTTGCCGATTTCGGGGTTTTTCCAAAACCATATACTTTTAACCACTCCACAGGAGAAAATAATTTTCCTTTCAATCGGTCATCCCCTTTAGGCGATGTTTACTGCTCCATCGAAAATATCAGGTCAAATATGCAGAAGGAAGAGTTCGTCGAGGCGTTGGGGGCTGTGCGCCAATATATCGCGGCAGGTGACACCTATCAAGTTAATTACACCATGAAGCTGCTTTTTGATTTTTTCGGATCGGCAGAAAAACTCTACAGTATTCTACGTCGCAATCAATCCGTCGGGTACGGTGCGTATATTCGTAACGGCAACGAGCGGACCTTGTCGTTTTCCCCGGAATTGTTTTTTCGCAAAAAGGGGGCAGAGATAACTGTCCGGCCCATGAAGGGAACTGCCCAGCGTGGCCGAAACAGCAGCGAGGAAAGGGAAAACTGTCTGGAATTGCAAACCGATATAAAGAACAGAAGTGAAAATGTCATGATAGTTGATCTCCTGCGTAATGACCTGGCTCGTTTGCTGCACGGCCACGGGCAGAGCCGGATTTATGTTGATTCCCTTTTCGACGTTGAATCCTATGAAAGCCTGTTGCAGATGACTTCGACCATCAAAGCGACAACTGCGGCATCGACCATGCAGAACCTCAAGCTTACCGAATTATTTCGGGCCCTTTTTCCCTGCGGATCGATCACCGGTGCGCCAAAAATTCGCACCATGCAGATAATTGATGAGTTGGAGAAAGGTCCGCGTGGTGTATACACCGGGGCCATAGGATATTTGGGGCCTGACGGTTCAGCGGTTTTTAATGTTCCTATACGAACGGTGAGACTGCGGGCGAACCAAGGCGAAATGGGAATCGGTGCCGGCATTACCTATGATTCGGTACCGGAGGATGAGTGGCACGAATCGCTGTTGAAAGGGCGATTCCTCACAGATCGACAACCGGAATTTTACCTTTTTGAAACGCTTCTTTGGCAGCAGGGCTTGGGGTATTTTCTGCTTGAAGAGCACTTGCAACGGCTTGAGACCGGCGCCCGGTTTTTTCAATTTTCTTGTGATATATCAACAATCATGTCGCGACTTATACAAGAAGAAAAGGACTTCACCGATCGCTGCTACCGGGTGCGGTTGATGCTGGAAAAAGACGGCAGGGTTATAATCAAGCCCGATGTGACAACCCCTCCATCCTCTACATCTTTGCCTGTGGTGCCGAAGAAAGTGATTGGTAACCGCCCGGCAATGATTGATTTTTCTCCAAAGCCGGTAAATACAAGGGCAGCATGGTCGTTTTTCAAGACCTCAAGACGCGAACTGTTTCACACCGAATACGCCCGCGCCCTTGACCAGGGGCTCTATGAATACATTTTTCTCAACGAGGTGGGGGCGGTGACTGAAGGGTGTGTTACCAATATTGTTATTTATAGTAACGGCCGATACAAAACTCCTCCGATTGCCTGCGGCCTGCTGTCTGGAATTATGCGCGGTCGATTGCTTGCCGATGTCAGCCGACCGGTATTTGAGGAGGTGTTGAGCGAGGATGACATCAGAACCGCCGAGGCGGTCTTTGTTTGTAATTCGGTGCGCGGGGTGATCAGAGTAATGGTGCGAGATAGGCCGATAGGGCTGGCGCCTGCCGGCCCAGGGAGTTGAAAGGAGGGGGCTGTGTATTGCCCTCATGGCGGGTTAGTGCACCAACGTCGAAACCTGCTCCGGGTTGATCTGGATAGGGGGAATGATGATGGTATGTTTTTCCCCGAGAGCCCTTGCCAGCAGCATAAAGGAGGAAGGCAGAGGAACGTCGCGGTCTTCCATGAGGAAGCCAAATTCTTTTGCGCGCACAAGAGTTTGTGAACTGTCATGGCCCTCCTGGTGGTCACAGAGGGTCTGGATGCGCAAAGCATCGGTGATGTCGACACAGAGTTGCGGTAACTCTTCCTTTATGGCCAGCAGCTCTTGCTCGATATCACCCAGGTTCTCGGCACGGAAACTGACAAATTTGCTCTGCGGGTTTTGCGTACCAAAGACTTCATTGGTGATGGCTCCGGCCAAGCTGGAAAGACGGGTCGCCTCGGCATCAGGGTTTTTCTTTACTAAACGGTTGCGGATTTCCTTGAAGACAACCATTTGCACTACTCCCACCGCTTCCCGCAGGGCCGCAAGAAGCTGGGAATTCTTATTTATCGTTTCGGGAGGCATGTGTCGGTCCTTAGAGCACGATTTTTACGGCGGCATTGTTTTTCAAAATTTCATATATCCTGAGTCTGGTCGTTGCATCGGGAATAACCAGTTCGGCATTAACACTGTGGTACTTCCCTGTTGAACTTGAATGCGAGTGGTTTATTGTAACGACATGCGGCGAACAGGCTTCGATGATGACCTCTCTGAGCACGGTGCGGTCTTCTCCTATAACTTTGTATGTCCACGTGCAGGGGTATTCGATTTCCGGGCGTTCCGGGGAGTTAGAAGAGCGTATTGGGTTTAATAAATGCATATTGTCTTTGTGGACTTTCCTTTGACCTGTTGATTTTTTTGGGGAACAAGACTTGCAGAAGTAATAAGAAATGGCAGGGCAAGAGTCAAGGGAAAGGAGTTGGGGATGTCGTTCAGACAACGTTTTATGGATGCCCGGGAATTTTGTAGAAAGTTACAATACTCTTTTGTATATAGCTCGGCCAAGTGATACAATTGGTCGGAGGATAGAGTATTCTGTTGAGCCGAAAATGAAAGGTCGCATCCCCATTCTTGCCAAAGAGAGAGAAAACTTGGAATCAAATCAAAAAAATGAAGTGTTTGATGCGCTTTTTGAGAGCGAGGCGCAGAAAAGAGCCATTGTCGACGGATTTTCCGGGATCCTGATTCTTTTTGATCGTACTATGCGGGCCCAGTGGGTGAACAAGGCAACGCAAACGCGATACGGTGATGCTATCGGCAAGAGTTGCCATGATATTTTCTGTTCGCAAAGCGAGAAATGTACCTCTTGTGCCTTTCAGCTATGCATGCAATCCGGGAAAATTGAGTCAACTATCCAGAAAACCGGTGTTTTTGGGGTAGATGGCGATGAACTTGTTTTTGACATCACGGCCTCTCCGGTAAAAGATAAATATGGAGATGTGTCGGGAATTATAGGAATTGCCCAGAATGTGACAGAACAGTTTCGGCTCGAGAGACAATTGCGCCACACCCAAAAAATGGAAGCTATCGGCACATTGGCCGGTGGAGTCGCCCATGACTTTAATAACGTGCTCACCCCTATCATGGGATATACCGAAATTATCCGCTTGAAAATGAAGCAGGACGGAATCTCCGACAATGCCGTCTTTGATTATCTTGAAGAAATTCTTAAGGCGGCGAAAAGGGCAAAGTCTTTGGTAGAACAGGTCCTGACTTTCTCGCGAAGCATCGAGAAGAAAGAGGTGTTGCAGTATATTCATCCCATTGTCAAAGAGGTGATGAAACTCATGCGCGCGACTTTGCCGAGCACCATAGTTATTCAGGAAAAGATCGATGAACATTGCGGCAGGGTATTTATCGATCCGGTGCAGATCCATCAGGTGCTTATCAATCTTTGCACGAATGCATCCCATGCCATGTCCGGACGACATGGAGTGTTGACGGTGAAAATGGGACTTGCTCCCCAGACAGGAGACGGCAAGGAATGGCTCGAACTGAGTATTGCCGATACCGGTTCCGGCATAGAGGAGAAGCTTCTTGACAGAATTTTTGAACCCTATTTTACCACCAAAGAAAAAACCAGCGGCACCGGTATGGGTCTCGCTATGGTACATGGTATAATCAGCCGTCAAGGCGGATTTATCAAGGTCGAGAGTGAAGTTGGTAAAGGGTCAAATTTCAGGGTTTTTTTGCCGGTGGCGCAAAAAGAAACTGCCATTGAACAGATTATTTCTCTGGGGGAATTGCAAGGTGGAACGGGAAAAATTCTCCTTGTTGATGATGAAGAACAGGTGGTACAGGTCACCGGAGAGATCCTGGAAAGTCTCGGATATACGGTTGTCGGCAAAACCTCTCCCAAAGAGGCAATGGCATTGTTCTCTCTGGACCCAAGGCAGTTTGATATGCTCATCACCGATTTGACCATGGCTGAATTGACCGGACTCGAGTTGAGTGAGAAGGTGAAAAGCCTGCGGCCGGATATTCCGATAATTCTCATAACCGGATATTCGGATCAGGTTTCAAAGGATGCTGCGGTTGGGGCAGGCATTGATGAATACTGTATGAAACCTATTTCCATGCGGGAGCTGTCGACGATAGTCGGGAAATTCCTCGGCAGCGGCAAAGGCGTGGCGGTTCTCCAGCGCTATCGTAGCAATTGAGCTGTGGTTAAAAGATCTATTTCCCCTACTAAAAGCGGTGTGCCCCGAGAAATCCGAAAATCCACACCAGGGTAGCCGACGATAACCGGATGGGTGGAATGGTTATTGGGGTGCAAGCCGACGTCTCAATGATCGTTTGAATTTCTGTACGAAACCGTAGGCTTCTTCAATCCGCTTTACCGATATCGTCTCCCTATACACAGCCTCAAGCACTGAGTTTTTCACTTTATGCAGGATGCCCGAATCGTGCACCAGATTGTTGCCGATTATCAGGAGATCTATGCCGGCGGCAAGCGCTTTGCAGCAAGCTTCTTCCAAACCAAAACAGTCGGTTATCGCCTTCATTTGCATATCGTCGGAGATGATGAGGCCATTGAAATGCAGATCCCGTCGGAGGAGTGTCCGGAGGGTTGGGCTCGATAAGGTTGCCGGATAAATCGGATCAAAATTCTTGTTGATGAGATGCCCAACCATAATAGCCGCAGCATGTCCGGAACCGATAAGCAGGCGGTAGGGGGCCAGTTCATCGGCACCCCAGGATGCACTGATATCGACAAAGCCCAGATGTGAGTCGCGGTCGGAGCTGCCGTGGCCAGGAAAATGTTTCAGGCAGCATTGTATTCCCTCCGCTTGGTGTTCCCTGATCCAGGCGGTTGCATGCTCTGCAACCGTCCGGCTATTGTCGGAAAAACTACGGCCATACCCGCCGATAATCGGGTTGTCACCGTTGACGTTGACATCGACCACCGGCGCTAAATTCAGATTTACCCCTGCTGCGCGGAGCATACGTGCTGTCTGGCGGGCACTTGCCGCGGTTGCCTGAACATCCCGGGTGCTGCCCAGCTCGGCAGCTGTGGGGGTGATCGGGAAACCTCTTTCCCTCTTGAACCGATTCACCTTGCCGCCTTCCTGGTCGACGGCGATTATAAGGTCACCCCCGGCGAATCTCTGCAGGTCCGTGGTAAGCTTTCGCAGCTGTTCGGCGCTGCTGATGTTGTTTGAATCTTTTTTTTCTGCCAGGAACCGATCAAAGAGAATGACACCCCCAAGTTTCTCTTCTCTGATGTCGGCAACTATGGGGTGATTTATGGGAAGGGTCTCCCCCGTGAATCCGATGAGGACGAGTTGGCCGATTTTTTGTCTTAAAGAGGTGTGATGCATAACCCTTCGGTACATGTTGTCCGGCTCTTGGCCGTCGCTTTCGGGTAATTCCATTTCTAAATCAAGCGTTAACTTCAGCAGCTGCGCTGTGCGGCTCTTCGCCGTACTTCTTTGTACTGTCTCGTCGCTGCTCGCTTGCCTTTTTGTTCCCATCTTGATTTAGAAATGGAATAAGAGATGAGGAGTACCGTTTGGCAAGGGAATTGTCAAAGATTTTTCATCGGACCTGGTGTCAATAATTTGTCACTCATGCCGGTTGAGAAGGGTGGGCGGCGATTATTCTTTGTTGAGGTTTTGTTCAAAAAAAGCCTTTTGTGCATTGGAGTTCATTATAATCAATACATTAGGGTTCCTCTCAGGACTTTTTTTAGCGTCAAAATAATGATGGCATAAAAAATGCTAGAAGAAAACCAGAGAATAAAAGTAAAGATTTTCTCCCAGCCGACGATAAGAAGAGTATCCAGAAAACTGAATTATCAAATAACTGTATAACATTAGGACGCATCCATGACCATCATGACTAAAGAACATCAATTCTCATCGACGCAACAGAAGCAGGTTGAGCTTGAGAAAGTTATGGTTGAGCTTGATCATCTCAAAAAACAATCTGAAAGACTTGACCTCATCAATAAGCTGCACGGAAGAATGGCCGGCGTGTTAAGCCTGAGTGGCATGATTGAGGCCTATTCGGTATGGCTCATGCCCTTGGTGGGCCATGAACTCATCGGTTACAACAACAGCCAACGCAACAAACGCCATCTGTTCTGTTCCGGGCATGGCCCTTATCGGCGGAAAGCCATTGCTTTTGCGGAACAACTCATTGCCGAAGAAACCTCTTTTGATGGTTCTTTTACAGAAAAAGACGGTCGATTTGCCTACAAGTGGATCTTTGAAACCGCCGATGATGCCGGCATCCTGTTGATTTTGAAAGAAGGCTATGAGCTCTCCCGGGAGGAGCTGGATCTCGTCAACTATTCTCTCGAAATCCTTGCGGAATGTCTGCGTCGTGGTCTTGAGTACGAGGATTTGTTTGAGCGGGCGAGCAGCGATTCGCTGACGGGCCTCTCCAATCGTCGGGTTTTTGAAGATCGGATTCACCCGATGATGGATAGCGCTCGCAGATACAATAACCCATTAACCATGGTCTCAATGGATCTCGACCGCTTCAAGGACATTAATGACAGTCTCGGCCATCAAAAAGGCGATGAGGTGTTGAAGGCAGTGGCCGGGGTATTGAAGCGTGCCGTTCGCTCCACCGATCTCCTGGTGCGCATGGGTGGTGATGAATTTCTCCTGGTTCTCGATAATACCGATCTACAGAACGGCAGAATTTTGGCGGAGCGGTTGTGTGTCGCTGTCGGCGAACTGAATATTTGGGCCGATGCCAAAACCAAGCTGGGGATAAGCATAGGAATGTCGGAACTGCGCACAGGAGAATCCCTGAAGCAGTGGATGGAGCGCACCGATGATATTCTCTACCATGCCAAAGCCGAAGGCCGATCGAGGGTTGCCGTGGAATAATTTTTCTTGTGATATCCTGCAACAAAAAAGGCCGACTTTTTAAGTCGGCCTTTTTTTATTGGAATTGGCGCGAGCTGAGGTTTAATTATTTTCGACCACAATTTTCAGGGGAATTACATGGAGAGAGCGTTTCGGTTGTTCGGTATAGCCAAGTGACCAGCTGGTGCAGCGGTAAGGTGTTCCAAGTAATTTCTCGATATCTTTAACTATTCCCCGAACATTAATGATCGGATGACGAGAAAACACCTGGGGCAGCCCCTGGGTCAGATTGCAGGCCAGACAGCGGTTTGGTCGCTCATGCAGGCGCAGCTCCATGGTCAGGTTGTTCCCTTTGTTTTCCCGGTACGCTAGTTCAATGTCATACGAACCCTCGTCGGCATCACCGAAAAGGGCTTCAAAAAATTTATTGGATCGGTCTTTCGGGAAAATTGTTGCCAGATTTTCTTTGCTTAGAGCGGTTTTCCATGCTTCGGTAGTCATGATGTTTACGGCTAGGCCTTGTGTCGAGAATGAAGGGTTAAGAACTCCTGATTTCGGGGGGTTGAGCAGAATACTATACCAGCGAACCTGATTTTGTCAACCGGTGTTGCGGCCAAGAAGTCGCTGTGTTAAAGTGGCCGCCATGAAAACTGATGGAAATTCTCAATCGCTGGAGACCGTGTCTGGGATAGTAAATCTGCAGCAGCTCAACGAGTCGCAATACGCTGCGGTAACCACCATGGCCGGCCCTGTGCTGGTCATTGCCGGAGCCGGAAGCGGCAAGACCAGGACACTCATTTATCGGGTGGCCCATCTGGTGGAACAGGGCGTCGCACCCGAGTCTATTCTTCTGCTCACCTTCACCCGTAAAGCCAGCCAGGAGATGTTGTGGCGGGCCGGCAGGTTGTTGAACGAAAACTGCAGTCGGGTGGTCGGCGGGACATTTCATGGTATCGCCAACATGCTCCTCAGGCGGCACGGGGCGCAGATCGGTTTCGGTTCTTCTTTTACCATCATTGATCGGGGCGATGCCGAGGGGATTATTAATCTGCTTAAATCCTCGCTTGGGCTTGGCAAGAAAGACAAACGCTTTCCTTCCCGGCGAGCGGTTATCAATATGATCAGCGGCTCGATCAACAAATCGATTGCCCTTGAAGACTTGATTGACTCGCAATATTCGCACCTTACCGAACATCTCCAGGACATCCTCACCCTGCAAAAACATTATCAGGCCTTTAAGTTTGACCACGGACTGATGGATTATGATGACTTGCTGGTGAACTGGAAGCGGCTTCTTGTCGAGTCGCCGGAGGTTCGCCGGGTCATCTCGACGCGGTTTGCCTATTTTATGGTCGATGAATACCAGGACACAAACCTTATCCAGGCAGATATCATCCGACTGGCGGCCAGTACCCACGATAATGTCATGGTGGTGGGGGATGACTCGCAATCGATCTATTCCTTCAGGGGTGCCGATTTTTATAATATCATGCGGTTTCCCAAGGTCTTCAGCAACGCTAAGATCATAAAACTTGAGGAAAATTATCGCTCAACCCAGCCGATTCTCTCCTTTACCAATGATATAATCCGTAATGCTGCAGAAAAATATACCAAGACACTCTTTACCAAGCGTGAAGGTGAACTTCGACCGATGCTTTTTGCCGCCGCCGATGAACGGGAAGAGGCGGCCTTTATTGTCAGAGTGGTACGCAAACTGCTTACCGAGGGTGTCGTTCTCACCGATATCGCCGTGCTATTTCGCTCAAGTTTCCATTCTTATAAATTGGAGTTAGAATTAGCCTCCGCCGCCATCGATTACGAAAAACGCGGTGGCCTGAAGCTCACCGAGTC
The DNA here is from genome assembly GCA_038211245.1 of Desulfobulbales bacterium. Lineage (GTDB taxonomy): Bacteria > Desulfobacterota > Desulfobulbia > Desulfobulbales > Desulfocapsaceae > Desulforhopalus_A. The sequence continues at coordinate 10,534 of JBBQVT010000106.1, forward strand.
GGCACACATGAAGGATATGATCGCCTTTATGCGGGTCTTGGTGAATCCGCAGGATACCCTTTCCTGGAACCGGATGCTTCTGCAGCTCGAACATGTCGGCCCAACCACTGCCCAGAAGATTTCGGCGATCATTTCCCATGCGGCCGATCCTTTCCAGGCCTTGGCCAAGTATCCGGCGGGAAAAAGTTGGCAGGAAGGATTTGCCGCAGTCGTGCAGCTTTACGCTGAATTGCTGGCCGACGGTCACCGACTGCCGGTTCTCTTTGAAATTGTCCTGAAATATTATCAGCCGATTTTTGAACGACTGTACAGCGATGACTTCCCAAAGCGCCGCAAGGATATCGATCAGCTGAAGAGCATTATGGACGGTTACGAGGATTTGCAAAGCTTTATCGATGATACCAGTCTCGACCCCCCGAATGAAGGCACCGCCGATGGGATTGGGCTTTCGCGGTTGGTGCTGTCAACTATTCACTCCGCTAAAGGCTTAGAGTTTGAGGCTGTTTTTGTTATCGGTATGGCCGAAGGTCGTTTTCCCCACGCCTCGGCAACCTTTGGCGAACAATGGGAGGAGGAGAGACGGCTGCTTTATGTGGCCGCAACTCGGGCGAAAAAATACCTCTATTGCACCTTCCCGCGGCAACTTATGACGCAGGACAGACAATTTCGCCGGGCGGGGATGTCGCCGTTTTTAAGCGAGCTCAGTAGTGGCCTTTATGAACGGATCGACGAAAAAAATACAGTTGTGCCAGATGTCTTCGCCTTTCAATCCGAGGATGAGTCGGTTGCGCCGCTACGAAAAGCCAAGTCGAAGAGGTTGGAGATGAGCGATTTTTCTTTAGGTGCTAAGGTCAACCACCCGTTTTTTGGCAACGGCACTGTTGTCAAAATGTCGACAGGGCGATCCATCGATATCCAGTTCGACCGGCATGGTCTGAAAACCCTGCACCTTGATTATGCAAAACTGACGGTTATTTGACGTTTGCGGCTTGGCGAGTGACCACGGAAAACCCTCTGCACAATCCATCTACTCTTACAACCACAATGATGAATATGACGTATCCTGAAGTGTTGGACCATCTTGAGGCGCTGCAGATGCATAAAATCAAGCTGGGACTTGAAGCAATGCAGTCTTTTCTCACGAAAGTCGGTTGGCCGGAAAGGGGTCTTCGCTTTGTGCATGTTGCCGGAACCAACGGCAAAGGCTCGGTATGTGCCGCTTTGGGCGAGGTGCTGGGGCGAGCCGGTTACCGGGTGGGTATTTATACCTCCCCCCATCTGAGCAGCGTGCGGGAGCGTTTTCGCATTGGCCATGAATATATCACTGAGGCAACATTTGCCGAATTGGGCAGCAGAATTTGCCGAGTACTGGACGGTGAACAGATCACCTATTTTGAATTTACAACGGCCCTCGGTTTGCTGTGGTTTGCCGAGTCTCAGGTCGATCTGGTGGTTTTTGAGACAGGCATGGGCGGACGACTCGATGCGACGAATGTGATCAACCCCCTGGTTTCGGTCATTACTAGTGTCAGCATGGATCACGAGGCCTATCTTGGGAGTACCCTCGCAGAAATTGCCGGAGAAAAGGCCGGGATCATAAAAGCGGGGGTGCCGGTGGTCTCAGGGGCTGTTCATCCGGAAGCGGCACAGGTAATTCAACGGGTAAGCCAGGTGATGCACGCCCCTCTTTATGCATTGCGCCAAGAATTTGACTATAAGCTCGGTCCCGATGCCACCTGGACATGGGTAGGTGGAGATATCTTTGGTAACCTGGCATTCGAAAATCTACAGAGTAATCGTGCAAGCTTGGTGCAACCGGAGAACGATTCCCTGGCTATTGCCGTCCTGCAGCTTTTGCAAACGATGGGCTTTGTCATAAGTGGGCAGCATCTTCGAGCTGGGCTTGCGGAGGTAAGGTGGCCGGGCAGGATGGAGTACTTTGAGCAGGTTGTTCCTGCCACCGGTCAGGCGCCAGGAGTTCAGAAAAGTGGCAAAAAACTTCGCTATCTCCTTGACGGGGCGCATAATCCAGATGGTGTCAAAAATTTGGCGAATACTTTGTCGAGCAATTTCACCTACCGAAAACTTGTGGCTGTTTGGGGTTCTATGCTTGATAAGGATCTCTCAACCACCCTCGGAGTCATTGCTCCGCTGATCGATGATCTGATCTTTACCCGACCGGTGGGGGAGCGTGCGGCTGCCCCCGAGCAACTTTTAGAATATCTCGCAGAAGACCGGAAAGGCAGGGTAAGATGTGTGGAAAACATCCAGCAGGCGCTCGTCGCAGCTCAAAATGCAGCTGAAGAAGATGACCTTATCGTCGTGGGAGGTTCTTTATATCTTCTCGGATCGGTACGGCAACTGTTGTTAGGAGACCTTGTCTAGTGGCACGTGAGTATATCGATTTTGATGCCCCTGGTGATGCGAAAATCCGCAGTGAGCGGGCAAAGGCACGGGAGTTGCGCAAAACCAGGTGGTGGCAACAGAAGACCGCGCCTGGTCTTTGCCACTACTGCGGCCAAAAGGTCAATTTTCATGATTTGACCATGGATCACCTCGTTCCCTTGGCTCGGGGCGGACGGTCGACGAAGGAAAACCTCGTTCCTTCCTGTAAGAATTGTAATAATCTCAAAAAGACCATGCTGCCGATTGAATGGCAGGAGTACCTGGGGGGCCGTTAGGAAATAGTCCGGCAATTTCTGAGCATTTCCGCACGGCTCGTATGCATTACAAGGAAATGCCGGGGATGGGACCCAATCGATTATTCTTCTCGCATGTTTGAGCGATTTGGTTTAAAAGCCTTGAGCAATTCTTTAAATTTGGGTAATTAACATCAGCATACGGACGGGTAGCTCAGCTGGATAGAGTGTTGGCCTCCGAAGCCAAAGGTCGCGGGTTCGAATCCCGCCTCGTCTACCAATAAATTCAGGCACTTATCGTTCTTTTCGGTAAGTGCCTTTTTTGTTACCCAACACTATACCCAACACATGAAAAGGCCCGATCAAGAAATAAATCTTGTAGCGCGGTTGCTTGATCAAAGAAAACAAATCGCCTTTCTATTCCGTTTCCGGAAACAATATATCTGAATAACTTTTGTCAGCCTCCATCATCAGACGTTCGACCGTTGCCGCAAGTGAAAGGCTCCAGGCCTCGGCCAGCCTGGAAAGCCGACATGATGCTTTGCTATCAATAAACCCATCAAGCTGCCTGCCGGTTTGCTACTTGCGCCATGCCTTAACGCGGGCTTTCTCGTCTTGATGTTTACGTGGTCGACCGGCTTTTTTCTCTGCTATCTCTGCCATTGTCTCACCCTTTATAAATATTCTTGCTCTTGATGAATCGTAACCGGAAACTTTATTCAGCTTTTCATTTCCGGTTACGTTATGAAATAATATTGTTTCCGGTAATGAAAAAGTCCGGCCAGAAATATTACTGCACTTTTTTCACCTACCTCATTATTATCACTAAATAATCAATGATGGATCCTCACACCGCACTTCCTACCACAACCATCTCTCTCAATTTCGAGTAGCACAAGTAGATTACCTTTGTTGCGGCTGGTCTCGTTGTTAGTCTCTCCTTCAAGGCACAATCCTTCTTATCTGTCTCGACATAAGCCCGACATCGACCCGACATGGCTTCGACATAAGGCCATCTGGCGGCCCATTCAGCCTGATGTCCACTATTATTAATCGGGTTTATGGATTACAAAAAAAGAAAAGAAAGCAGACGTGGAGTTTTTCAGCTGCCAGAATTGAGTGGCTGCCAATGACCGGCTTGGGTACTGTCACAAATAAACCGGGACAGCGATCAAGCCCATACGTTGAAACAGACTGAAGGCGATTATCTTGTAGAGAATGTGTTTTGTTAAGGAGAAATCACATGAAGATGAAAATTGCAATATTGGCCGTTTTGTTGTGCATGACAACCACCTCTTCCGTATTTGCTGGAGGCTACTACGATGGCTACCGCGGCGACCGTTACTATCATGGCG
>JBBQVT010000107.1:0-13866 GCA_038211245.1 Desulfobulbales bacterium
GCCGGCTGCGCCGGGAAGTGAGAAATCTGGGTGACCGGACAGACAATCTCACAGAGCCCGCAGCCGGTACAGGCACCAACATCAACGTAGCGGGCATGGCGGACCAGGGTCGCAGTGAAACGTCCGGCATCACCGGTCAGACTCTTCACCTCGCTGTGGGTAAAGAGCTTGATATTCCTATGCCGGCCCACCTCGACCAGCTTGGGTGACACGATACACATGGAGCAGTCATTGGTGGGAAAAGTCTTATCCAGCTGGGCCATCTTGCCGCCGATGGCCGGTGAACTCTCCACCAGATACACCTTGATACCGGCATTGGCGAGATCAAGGGCCGACTGCATGCCGCTGATACCCCCGCCGATGACCAGCACGGCGGCGGTTGGATTGTGGATATTTCCTGACTTTTTCTGAAGTATCCCCGTCATGCCGATACCTCCTTTTTCATAGCTGCATCGCTGAAAATTCCAGTTAGAACACCAGAACTAACAAGATGTACCTTTTGCTGTTTCAACGGATAGGTTCCGGTTATCGCTGCGTCGAGGAGCTCGGTGACGAAAAACACCGGCATGACTGGTGCGTGGGTCTCGCCGGACTGCCGGCTTTCAACATTGGCCTGACACATGGGGCAATCGGTGACCATGGCTGTGGCCCCTGCCTTTACTGCGGCAGTGACGATATCGCTTACCAGTTTTTCGGCAATATCCGGTCGTGCCATGGTGAGGCTGCCGGAGCAGCATTCGGTCTTATGCGACCAGGCTACCGGTCTCGCCCCCAAGGCGGTCATGATCCGTTCAAGGGTTTCCGGCCGCTCCCAGTTAGCGGCATCGGTGATGCGGGGATTGCGCAGCGACAGACAGCCGTAGTAACAGGCGATCGGCAGGCCTCCCAGATTCCTCGCGACCTTGGCTTCCATGGCGGCGAGAATCTCCGGCTGAGCGAGAAAAGAGCTGATATGCAGGATGTTAAAATCGGGTTTATAATGACCGACATCCCAAAAACCGGGATCTACTCGCAACGCTTTATCGGCGGCCTTTAACCGCTGAAAACAGGCAGCGCAGGGAACCAGGATGTCGTGTCCGGCCGGGGCTGCCAACAGCAGATTGCGTATCGGTAACCGCAGCCCCGTCTCATGGTCGGTCATATGGGCGGATGATGCACCACAGCAGTTCCAGCCAGGAATTTCCACCAGGTCGATTTCCAGTTTCCGGCAGATTGCCCGTACCGATTGGTCATAATCAAGCGCCGTTCCTTCGAGGGAACAACCAGGGTAATAGGATAGTTTCATCGGTCATACTCCTTTCCCTTGCCGGAAAATATTTCTTTGATTTCCGACGTGCCTTTGATCGAGTGCGGCACAAGTTTCAGTTTGCCTTTCAAAAACATATTGAGACCGAGCTTCATATCGCCGGCCAAATCCCCGGATTTCACTTTGTAGTTGGCGATCATGCCGATCTCCCAGACTCGGCCCCAGCTGCGTATCGATCCGAGAAACGATTGATGGAAAAGAGGAATTCGCGGCTCGGCCGGGGCAATGCCCCGTCTCAGGGCAAGCTCGCGCAGCACATCCATAAGACCGGCTATCTCAATTTCGTTAGGGCATCTGGTGGCACAGGTCTCGCATGCCGCACACAACCAGATAGTATGGCTGTGCAGCAGTTTATCTTCCTGGCCATAGCCGGCAAGCCGCACAACCTCCATGACGTTTAAGTCAAAAAAATCACCGATCGGACACCCTGAGGAACAGCGGCCACACTGGTAGCAGGCCTGCACATCGATATTCCTGGCCTTCAGTTTCCTGAGGAATTTTTCATTCCGATCATCGGGTGAAATGCAGGTTTTATCCATCGTTCTCTCCAATCAAATTTTCCATGACAACAGGAAATTTCAGGGTAAAGGTGGTTCCCGCTTCCGAAGTGGAAGTTACCCTGATTGACCCTTTGTGTTCCTTGACAATCGCATAGGAGACCGACAGCCCGAGGCCCGTCCCTTCACCGGTCTCTTTAGTGGTAAAAAAGGGTTCGAAGATCTTCTCCAGCAGATCATCTTCAATTCCCGGCCCGGTATCTTCTATCGAAATTTCGTTGATGTCCTTATTTGACCGAGTTCTGCTGGTAATCCGCAACCGACCTTTGCCGTCCATCGCCTGCGCGGCATTGACGACAATGTTCATAATCACCTGGTTTAGCCTGGTTGCATTGCCGTAAATCGGTGGCAACTCCGGGTCCAACTGGCGAATGATAGGCACGTTTTGAAAAAGCGGCTGATGCTGCAGAATGGTCAGGGTTTTGACGATTACATCATTGAGATCGACCAATTCCATTTCGTAGGTATTCTGGTGCGAGAACTCCAGCAGGTCGGCGACAATCACCTTACATCGCTCCGCCTCATGGATGATTGTCTGTAAATCCGGCCCCAAGGGATGTTCATCGCCCAGTTCTTCCTGCACCAGATTGGCATACAGCATGATTCCCGACATCGGATTGTTGATCTCATGCGCCACCCCTGCGGCGAGACGGCCAAGACCGGCCATCTTTTCCGAATGCATCAGCATTTTGTGGGTCTGTTCGAGATTTTCCTCGATCTTCTGCAGCGCTCGCAGATCGGTAAAAAGTCCGAAGGTGGCGAATTCCTGATCACGGTCATAGATGATGCCGCCTGAGAAGCTCACTGGAATATCCTGACCGTTTTTGTGTTTAACGATCATTTGTTGGCGTAGAAGCTTGCCTTTACCGCCAAAACCATCGCTGCGCATCCGTTTGATCAGCTCATAGGCGACACCGTCATTATACAATTTGGTGACGTGCAGGGTCATGGTATCGGTCTCATCATATCCGAGAAGAGCCTGGGCTCCTGAGTTAAAGAGCACTATATGCCCCCGCATGTCCGAGGCGATTATCCCGTCCACTGAACTATCGATGAGATTGTGGAAAAAGGCATTGCGGCGTCGAAGCCGGCTCTCAAGCATTTTCTGCTGGGTGATATCGATGAGGTAGAGCAGGTAATAGTCAGGCGATGCAGGCGGGTAAACAACCACTCCAAAGAGGTATCTTTTTACGTCGTCCCGAGAAAAGTCGATTTCCTGTCTGATCTTCCAACCGTTTTCCTGGTGTTCCGCCTGGAATTGGTTCTCGATCAGATCGAAGAGAGCACTGTTCTTCTCGCCCAGGATTTTTCCGACTGTGTTCCCGTCAAGATTCCCGCAGGGTACCCCGCAGAAGTGGCCTGCTGCCGGGTTGGCATGAATGACCAGGTGATCTAACCCTACTACCAGTACCCCATTAGGCGTTTCCTGGAGTATGGTGTTGAGAAAATGATACGGGCTGAAGGCCTGGACCATTGATCCCTGATTCTTGTTTGCTTTCGACTGAACAACATCGGTCATAATGACTCGCTAGCGTCCGACAAGATCGAGAAATTCTGGTAATCTATCCTTCCATCCTATGGCAAGTAACACAATTCCATCTCCCAGCGGGGCCAGTTCCCGGAAGAGATCCGCCGCCACCTTCATGCCTGCGTCTTTTTTGACCGGATCCTGCATCATCTTTTTCAAGAATTCATGGGGAATCGAAGGAACTCCCGGCAGGTTGTTGAGGTAGCGCACCATTGTCACAGATTTTAAAAACATCACCGAGGTGAACAACTGGATTCCGGTTTCCTCGGCAAAAGGGAGAAACTGTTCAATGATATTCACATCATAGGTCGGACCCAAGGTAACCGACTTCACACCATATGCCTGGAGTTTCTTGAATGATTCTGCCCTCTCCCGGTTGAAATTCACGTCATCGGAGAGATCGATTCCCACCCCGACATGAAAGTCCGTAGCCCCATCAAGGGCTTCCCCCGCAAGATCCTTGCCACTGTTGAGTGCGGCGACACATTGCAGCATCGATTCGAGGTCAAGGTCACCACTCGTTCTGGCTACCGGTTGATCCCCTTCGGCCGGATCATGTCCCTCTTTGATGACAATTTTTTTTATCCCAAGGGCGGCAGCAGAGAGCAAATCAGCCTGAAAAGAAATGCGGTTGCGATCACGGCCGGTTATGATCATTTCCGGATCAAAACCTTTTTCCTTGAGTGCCAGACAGGGGGCAACCGGCGACATACGCATTATCGCATGTTCACAGTCAGTTACCCGAACGCCATCAACACGTCCCCGAACCTGCAGGGCCGTAGTAAGAAAAGCGTCGAGATTGACACCTTTGGGTGGATCTACTTCAGAGATAAGAGTATAACTTTTGTTGGTGGGAGTACTGCTTTCTTGTGCGGCGTCCATTGAACCTCCTGTAAGATGATAAAATAAATTACTTTCTTCAGGGAGAGTGGCGATCTAACGCATCAATCATTGCTAAGATCAATTGGTCTGAAAAAGCACCAAAGACACTCAGCTGTCAATATCAATTTCATTTAACTAACAATCGAATTATTATCAAGGCAAAAATTTCTCATATGTGTGAATAGCAAGCAGCTCTCCTCCGAATGTCAGTGCTATTGTCTTGATCGGCGCGAGCTCAGACGCTGTCAGGCGCACTGTCAGTATGCCTTTGTTCGTGAGGTAACTCAGATAATCATGGACCGATCAAATAAAGCCGCTCAAACTCAAGAGAACGAGCAGCAGCATCCCAGCCTCTCCGCCCCCCTTATCATCAGGTCTTGGTGATGGTTTTTTATTGACCTCAAGTGATTCTCAGCCGATGGGCAACACTGAGGTGCTGGCTATAGCAGCAGCTGCAAGCAAGTCGCAGAAATTTCCAAAACTAGAGTCCTGATCAATCTGTCGGTAAGATTATGGGGAATAACATTTTTTGAGATGATTTACCTCACCCGCATGGGGAGTACACCACTTTTTTCGAATTTCTAGAAATTCGAGGATGGAGCTTTGCCTTTTCCATCATGGCTGACAATGGTGGTAATTATTTTCGACTACCTGATTGACGGATTATTTGTCGATGATCTGGCTTTTATGATACTTGCCACCCCGATTTTTAACCGGCCATTGCCAAATTGGGTTATGACCCTCTATAGTTCGGAATATTCATTTGCATTACCGTTATGGAAGGAGTGGTGATACCGCCTGTGGCCATCAACCTTTTCATTGTTAGGGCAGTCACTCGAGAATCTTTCAGCACGATTTATGCCGGTGTTTATCCCTTCCTACTTGGCTGCCTAATTTGCTTATGAAATAAGACAGACCTGCAAACGATCAATGAAATCATCGGCAATCGTGTATTCATATTCCGAATCATGGCAAACATTATGATTCCCTTGCCTGAAAAAATTCTTCGTGAAAAACCATGCAAATATTTATCCGATAGTCTAAAAACAAAGATTGAAGTGAAAATAAAATTCATTGGGTGCAGTCACTCACATCGAAGAATGTGTGTTCATTTTTGTCATTATGGGAAATATTATTTCTCAACTACCCGAAAAAGCGCATTTTCATGATTGATTTGGGCATGTTTGGCATAATTCATTTTAATCTCGCTTTCCTTGCTAGCATCGGAAGTGTCATGTTCATCGATATTATTCTTTCCGGTGACAATGCTGTCCTCATAGCTATGGCAGCTCGTAACCTACCGGCAGCTCAAAAGACCAAATGCATTTGGTTTGGAGCGGGTTTAGCTGTTGTCATACGGATTGTTCTGACGTTCTTTATTGCCCAATTACTTGAGATCAGTTATGTGAAATTGGTCGGCGGGGCACTGATATTATGGATTGCCGTAAAACTCTTCGAAGGCAGCGACGAAGAACAAACAGGTGATGCGGCGTCCATGTGGCAAGCCCTTAAACTGATCCTCATTGCTGATTTGACCATGTCGCTTGACAACATGCTCACCGTTGCCGCCGCCTCCCATGGGAATATGTTTCTATTGCTTTTCGGCCTTGGCGTCAGTATCCCCCTGGTGGTATTTGCCAGTAGTCTCTTATCCGTGCTGATGGATAAATACCCGATAATCGTTGTTGTTGGCGCGGCCATACTCGGTAAGTTAGGTGGCGAGATGATGATCACAGACCCTTTTGTGATCAAACTTCTGCCTTCAAGCTTGCTTGCACTAGATACGAAGGAACCTGCAGCGTTCCTTATATATGCTGCTGAAATAGTTGGCGCTATTGGCGTTGTTGCCATCGGCAAAATGTTGGCAAAGATGAAAATCAAAAATGAAGAGCAACTTGAAAATGTCAATTAGGTCCTATAGTGGGAGGATTGTGCCAAAGAACTTGACGAACATTGCCCGACTTTTTGGGAGAAAGACGATTGGTCTTTTCGCGGATTTACAGCGCTTATGCAATCTGAAAGCCGGCAATACGCCTTGAAGGATCGCGTTGTGATTATGGGAAGGGGATCAAACTTTCTTCTTGAAGGGATAGACTCCGCATACCGCGTTCGCTTGGTTGGACCTGCTGAATACCGAATTGCTGTGATCATGGAACGGGATAGTCTCGATTTGGCAACAGCAAAATGGCTTCAAAAAAAGACAGATACCGAACGAGCTGGTTTTATTGCTTCTATCTATGGAAAGTAGTTGGATGACCGAGCCGGTTACGACGCCATCTTCGATATGAGTAATACTTTCTTCGATATGAGTAATACTTTAATGGACGACCTTATTCCTCAGGTTATTGAAGTATTGAATAAAAAAGAATCTGTGAACACACCGGAACTCAAAACCACGCTATGTATGCGAGCTGCTGCAGCCAGGGTCAAGGCCGACATCGCACAAACCCAACTTTCTTTCTTCCTGTTCTTGATGTTTGCGTTGCTGGGGACGTCCTTGTGATGTATGGTGTCACGGCAGCCAAAGAACACTGACGACTCAAAGACGACTCAAAGAAGAGGCAACTCAACTTGCCGGCGATGTCCCAATTCAGTTTGAGCTTACACTACAGGTAACAATGAAAAGTTGGAAACTGAGATCACAGCTCAGTCTTGGATTTTCCGTAGTACTCTTATTGACCTGCATCGTCGGCGGTTCCGGCTTACTCTCTTTGACAAATGTCATCCATACTATGACAATGTTCCGGCAAACCAGCGCCGGACAGGTCCATTTTGCCCAGGTCCGAGAACAATACTATATCTTTCTTCTCAATAGCCACAATGCCGGCCGCGATGCCCAAAGCCATGCCCGCGACAGGGCCTTCGCCACTCTCGACCAATTGGTTCAAGACATTGATACCAGATTAAAAAGTAATATTGTCCAAGAGACCCGAGATTCTCTTTCTCAGTTGAAGGTGCAATATGAGGCATATCGGCAGGCCTTCCAACTCCTCAATGATGATGAGGTGAAAAAAGCAGCTCTTATTGCTCCAACGCTACAACTTCTTGAGGGATACGAAGATCTTATAAAGACCGGTGTTTTTAAAACTGAAGACATGATGTTCAGTTGCAAACTGTATTCTTCGAACATTGGGTCGTATTTCGAACGGGCCAATGAACTCGGCAAAAAAGCCACCATTGGTGCCGGCAAAAAATTCCAAGAGAATATCCAGGAATGGTATCAACTCATTGAAAACAGCCAAAGTCTCAAGGAAGTTCACACGAGTATCCATGATCGTTTCCAAAAAATCCAAGGCCAGATGCAGGATTATTTCCTGATTATTGACAATCAGCTTGAACTCATTGGAAAGATGCAGACCATCGATGGCGAAGTGAATGCCATCTCGCAAAAGTTATTGGAAGGCAGCAGCCAACAAGTAGAGAAAGTCAACGGCATATCCCGAACTGTCATCTCTCTTGCAATCTTCGTAGCCATTGCCATGGGCCTTTTTTTCGCATGGCTGACCACCCGCTCCATCACCGGCCCGATCCGCGAAGTCACTGCCGGCTTGCGCGATGTCGCCGAAGGCGAAGGTGATCTCACCAAACGATTGAATTTCGCGTATAAAAATGAGGTGGGCGAACTCGCTTCCTGGTTCAATGTGTTCATCGACAAGATGGATTTTATGATCAAAGAAATCGCCGATAATTCAGGAAAACTTGGAAATTCTGCTGATCAGTTATTGGAAATTTCCGCTTCCATATCGGACAGCACCGGAAATGTTTCCTCCAGATCAACAACCGTCGCCGATGCGGCCAACCGCATGAGCAGCAGCATGGCGACGGTTGCCCGGGCCAGCTCCGAGGCATCGGAAAACATAAATCTGGTGGCCGCCGCAGCTGAGGAGATGACCACTTCGGTTTCCCAGATTGCCGCCAGTTCGGAAAGTGCTAGGGCTATTACCGAACTGGCGGTGACCAAGGCCGCCAGCGCTTCTCTGCGGGTAAATCAGCTCGGCAATGCTGCCGCGGCAATAAGCAAAGTTACCGAGGTCATCTCAGAGATATCAGCGCAAACCAATCTGCTTGCTCTGAATGCCACCATCGAAGCAGCAAGAGCCGGGGAGGCGGGCAAGGGCTTTGCCGTTGTCGCTAATGAAATCAAGGCCCTCGCCGGCCAGACCACCTTGGCCACTCAGGATATTAAAATCAAGATCGCCGACATTCAAGACTCGACTAGTCATACCATCAAAGAGATCAGCGAGATAACCGAGGTTATAGACCAAGTAAACGACACTGTAGCCCTGATTTTCACGGCTGTCGAGGAACAGGCGGCAACAACCAAAGAAATTGCCTCTAATATCGCCCAAGCATCCACAGCTGTTCAGAATGTCGATGACAATGTTGGTCAGAGCTCGGTGGCGGCTACCGACATCGCCCACGAAATCACCCAGGTGAGTAACGATGCCTCTCTCATGATGGGGAGCTGCACGCAGGTCAAAGACTGCTCTGATATGCTTAATGCCCTGGCTAAGAGTCTCAACCGGATCGTCGGGCGTTTTAAATACTGATCCGTTGCTCAGCATCATCTTTCATTTCTTTCAGCCCGGTTCTCGACAATTGTCGACACCGGCCAATAACGATCAGTTATCTCGATTCGAGCGATCCGTCCCGTGACCACACCCGACCTGACGGCCCTTTAACCCAAGCCTGATTATTAAATTGCAGCATGCCTTTCCAATAACACTTGCAATTTCCACGTTTTTTCCATAATGATCGAAAATCGAACCATTCCGAAACACCTTGACCGTCAGATATTGTTTTCGTTACGGCATCTTAGTCGTCTCTAGAATATTTTCCCGGACGGAGCATTTAATACATCTACCAACCCCCTGAATCATTTTATTTTTTTTAATCATGCCTGAGAATCCACTGGTCGGCAAACGAGCTTAAAGAGACGACCCGTACCTTTTGCGAACGGGAACTTAGTATGAAGCAGGAGCAACAACCACAAGGAAGTGCCCATATCTCTTCCATTAATCACCAACCGGGATACCAGAATATCTTAATTGATATCCTGAGAACAGCTTTGGAACCATTGCCTTTCAAAGCAAAAATAACCCGGATTCTCGACTATCTCCTGTCTCTTGGCTATCTTCATCTTGGGACCAAGGCTGCCTTTTTTATTGTCAACCAGGACTCGGACACCTTGGATCTTCTTATTTCTAGAGGTTTTCCCGTCTCAGAGACTCTAGCCTGCAAAACCACCCGATTTGGCGTATGCCACTGCGGCCAAGCAGGAAAAACCGGGAAAATCAACTTCTTCAACACCCTCCCTGCACTCCATAACGGCCCCCAAGGGTCGGCACCTTATGCCGGCAACTACGGTGTGCCGATAATAAAAGACAGCCAAGTCCTAGGGGTACTTACCATTTATGTCACCACCGGCCACAAACATTCACTTGCGGTTGAAGAACTGTTTGAGGCAATCGCCAACATCTTTGCGGTGATTATTGAAAGCCAGCAGATGGATCAACAGCTCATTCAGTTGGTAAACGATCTCCGCAGCTCCATCATCAATCTGCGTGAAGAAAAGAAATTCTCCGAGTCAATCATTCAAGGATTAAATCACGGCCTGATTGTCGTCGACCTGGATGGTAAAATCAGAAAAAGCAATTCCGTTGCCCAATCTATATTCAAATCGTTCTCAAAACAACTTGACGGCGAGTATATTACCGATTTTCTTGGAGATAGTGCATCAACTGAACTCCTTACCACTACTCCCTCGGAATCCGGGCAGATGGAAAAAGAGCTGACTTTTATCACCCCAACCCGGGATAAAAAAATCATCGGCTACTCCAATGTCCCAAGAGAGGATGCCAGGGGTAATAAAGTTGGGGTTATTATCTCCCTGTCGGATATTTCCGAAATAAAATATGTGCGCAAGGAAATGGAAAAGATGAACCGTCTTTCAACCGTCGCAGAAATTGCCTCGGCGGTGGCGCATGAGGTACGAAATCCCCTTGCCGGCATCAAAATCATGGCCCAATCCATTGAAGAAGAAGCCAAGGATAACAGTGAACAGCTGGAGTGCTCCCAGCGAATAATCCGGCAGGTTGACCGACTCAATGAACTGTTGAGTGATTTCTTCTCCTATGCCCGCCCGGCCGAACCGAACAAGAGACCGACCTCGCTCTACTCCATCGTCGCTGAAACCATGCCGCTGATCAACAACCGGCTGAGCAAAAACCGTATCACCCTGGCACAGGATGTCAGTGACCAGTTACCGCGGATAGTCGCCGATCCACACCAGGTCCAGCAGGTTTTTCTCAACCTGTTCCTCAACTCGATCGACGCCATTAAGGAGCAGGGCCATATTGAGATTTATGCCTCCTTCCTGACTCCCAGCATGCTTAAATACTACAAAAAAAAATATCCGGCTCTCCTGGGCATTCACAAGTACGTCATCCTTCGTTTTACCGACAACGGAACAGGCATGCCACCGCATGTGGCTGAACAGGTATTTGAACCGTTTTTTACTACGAAAACCTCCGGAGCCGGACTTGGACTTGCCATCGTTTACCGGACCCTGAAGGAAAATGATGCGGAAATTGTCCTTGAGAGTAACGAGGGCAAGGGCACCACCTTTACCATTTTCTTCCGAGCGGATATCTAAATGGCTACAGTTCTCATTGTCGACGACCAGGAAGATTTACGCTTTTCGCTGGCAAAAATAGTCGAAAGACAGGGTTATCGTGCCACCACTGCGGCAAATGGAGCCGATGCGCTGGATATGCTGCATTCAGCTATTGTCGATCTGGTCTTTCTTGACATAGGCCTTCCCGACATCAGCGGCATGAGCCTCATCGGAATGATAAAAGAGATACATGATGATATCGACATCGTCATGCTGACCGGCATCAACGAGGCCAAGACCGCCGTCCAGGCTTTACGCGCAGGTGCAGTCGATTACATCGTCAAACCTTTTGACATAATCGAATTCAAGACCATCCTGGAAAGAATCCTGCCAGCCCGATTAATGCGAAAGAAAGCCACTCTTTTGCACCAGGAGGTCGGCACGGCTACCATCATCGGCACCAGTCCGTCTATGATACGGGTTAAAGAGGCAATCCGCATAGCCGCCCAGGTTGATGCCGCCGTCCTCATAACAGGGGAAACCGGAACCGGCAAGGAACTCGTCGCCAGAGCCATTCACGACAGTCGACCCGGCCAGAACGGCGTCTTTGTCAAGGTAGACTGCGGCACACTCTCCTCCAGCCTCATGGAATCTGAACTTTTCGGCTACGACAAGGGCGCCTTCACCGACGCCCGCAGCGACAAAAAAGGACTCGTAGAAGTCGCCAACGGCGGCACCCTGTTTCTCGATGAAATCGGCAACCTCCCTCTCGATCTGCAACCAAAACTCCTGCGGCTCATCGAGGAATCAACCTTCAGACGGGTTGGCGGCCTCAAGGATATCCAAGTGAAAATCCGCATTATTGCTGCCACTAATGCCGATATTGAGGGACAGATCGATCGGAGCAGGTTCCGCGAAGATCTTTACTACCGCCTGAATGTACTGCCCATACCCTTGCCGCCGCTGCGCGATCGGGGTGAGGATGTCCTCCTTCTTGCTGATTTCTTTCTCCATGAACTGCAAAGAGAGTTAAAAAAAGATCTCCAGGGATTCACCCCCGAAGCCCGCGGCAAAATCCTTGGCTATGGTTGGCATGGCAATATCAGGGAACTGCGCAATCTCATCGAACGGGAGGTAATTTTCAACCAGAGCGGCTGGCTGAGTATGGCCGGTCTTAACTCCGAAGGTTCCGCGACAGGAGGGAGGAAGGAACCTTTGCTGAGTCTCAGGGAGATGGAGCAACAGTATATCAGAAAGGTGCTTAATGCCGTCAATAACAACAAATCAAAGGCCGCAAAGATTCTTGGCATCTCCAGAACGACCCTAAGAGATAACCTGTAGCTGGTCAAAATCTGACCAGGTGGTCAATTTATCACCATTCCATGGCTACCGCCGGCCCCAGAGCCATTCCAAACTACAGCCACTATTCTCTGTATTTTCATAGTCTTAATTATTTTTTCTCGCTTGGCCCCTCTATTGCTATCATTTTCTTATCCGGGATAAATCGGTCCGGAGACTCAACACTTTAAGCAATTCCTTGTTCCGACCGCCTGTGGCAAAAGCCGGGGCAGAAAAATGGTGCGACTATGAAGAGAGTTCTGGTTGTTGATGATGAAGAGGATATGCTGTGGATGCTCCAGAGAAATCTCAACAAGGGCATGAAGGATGTAGAGATTCTTGCAGCAAAATCAGGAGAAGAGGCACTGGCACTGTTGAGCGACAGGTCGGTGGATCTGGTTATCACTGACATCAACATGCCGGGCATAAATGGCCTCGATCTGCTGATTGAGATCAATAACCGCTTTCCCGGAACCGGTGTCATCATCATGACTGCCTATCCATCGAACGCCTACGAGAACAAAGCAATGATGAGCGGAAGCCTGCGTTTTATTGAAAAGCCATTCGATATCAAGGTCGTCAGGGCTATCGTTGAGGAAGTCCTCAAGGACAGCGAAGGCTTTCAAGGTACTGTCGACGGCGTTGATCTCATCGACATCGTCCAGTTCAACGCACTTTCCAAAGCCACGGCAGCCTTGAAGGTGACTACCGGCGACCGGGAAGGTATGATTTTTTTCATGGAAGGAGCGGTGGTCCACGCCATGTGCGGCAAGGAAAACGGAGAAGAGGCTTTTTTTACCATTCTCGGCTTCAATGGCGGCTCTCTGCAGAATATCAGAGGAATCCAGCCACCCGTGGTCAGCATCCACAAAAATATTGAAGCTCTACTCTTCGAGACGGCGCTTAAGAGTGACGAAAAAGCCTGTCTTATCGAAGATATAACTTTAGATACACAAACTCCCGACGATGAGATCGCCAGCCGATCTGACGACGACCATCCTTCAACCCCAATCGTTAATCCTGCGCAAGAGATCTCAAGCGAACCTGAGCTTTTAGAAAACAGAGTGGAAATTGAACCTACAACTTTTTCAGAGGACTTTGAAATGACAGCAATACAGAAAATTTTAGCCGAATTCACCAACATTGAAGGCGTTCATACTGCATGCCTAGTGGGGCGTGATGGTTTTCTTCTGGACAGCCTCGCGCGGGCGGGAATCGATGCGGAAATGATCGGGGCCATTGCCTCATCGGGCTTTGGCTCGGCTGAATCGATGGGCACTCAGCTTGGTCAGGGTGATCTGAAAATGACCATGTTCGAATTTGCCAACGGGCCGGTCATGTTTGCCCCGGTTGGCGAAGACGCCTTTCTGGTAATTGTTGCCGATCAGAACACCAACCTCGGTTGGATCAGAATCAGCATCAAGAAAAATTCCATGAAAATCAGAGAAGCAGCTGCCCTATAAGGCAACGGCCGAATTTTCCATGGAAGATTCGGCCAACTTTTGCCTTGCCGGCAAAGAGCAAAGTCTTCGTTTACTGGTAATTCTTCTTAAAATAACTGGCAAAGCCGGTGAACTGCGCCTCGTATTTTTTGATCAGCAACCGCGCTTTGCCCAGCCACTCCTCTTTGGAAGTCATT
>JBBQVT010000108.1:0-13725 GCA_038211245.1 Desulfobulbales bacterium
GGTCTTTTATCGGCATAAACGGATAACTGCCGCCGGCAAAACCTTCAATTGTTTGAAATTTCGAACCATGCGCGTGGGTGCGGACCTGGAGCTACAAAAAATTCTCGCTGAGAATGACGATATGCATCAGGAATGGGCTCTGAGTTATAAGTTGAAAAACGATCCTCGGATAACGCCCATTGGTCGTTTTCTTCGAAGAACAAGTCTCGACGAATTTCCTCAGTTTATCAACGTCATCCGTGGCGACATGAGTGTTGTCGGCGCCCGACCGATTGTCGGCGACGAGTTGAATGAGTTTTACAAGGACAGTGTCGGCAGGTACTGCTCAATGAAGCCTGGCATAACCGGTCCTTGGCAGGTCGGGCGTCGTTCGAATATCGATGAATATGATGAGAGAGTGAAAATGGATGACTGGTATATTCTTAATTATTCTCTCTGGACCGACATTAAAATTATTGTCAAAACCGTTTACTGCATGTTTAAGGGGAAGGGGGCATATTAGCTCCAAGTAAAAGAGAGGGGAAATATGGTGCAGAATGTTTTTGCCGGTAAAAAAATCGTCATCGGTGTGTCGGGGTCGATTGCAGCCTTCAAGGTTGCCGGGTGGGTGAGTGACCTTGCCAAGGAAGAGGCGAGTGTCACGGTGGTAATGACCGCATCGGCAGCCGAATTTGTAACTCCACTGACCTTTGCTGCTCTGTCCGGCAACGATGTTCACACCGGAATGTTTGGCCGGGGCCAAGATGACCCGATGGCGCACATCAGTCTCGGCAGGGATGCGGACCTTATCTTGATTGCCCCGGCAACGGCTAATATTATTGCCAAACTTGCTTGCGGGATAGCTGATGATCTTCTCACCACCACGGTGCTTGCAACCCGGGCAAAGGTCCTTATCTGTCCGGCCATGAACAGTCGGATGTATAGTCATCCGGCAACCCAGAAAAATCTCAAGAGCCTCAAAGGACTTGGATATAGCATAATCGATCCGGCCTGCGGCAAGATGGCGTGCAAGGAGGAAGGTGAGGGACGTCTCCCCGAGTGGGATGGAGTCAAGGAGCAGCTGGCCCAGTGGCTGAGCCCCCGGGACTTCCATGGAGTGAAGGTTATGGTTACCGCCGGACCAACCAGAGAGCCCCTCGACCCGGCGCGCTTTTTAAGTAATCGATCCTCCGGGAAAATGGGCTATGCCCTGGCCCAGGCCGCCTGTCGGCGTGGAGCCCAGGTACTTCTCATCAGCGGACCGAATTCACTGACCTGTCCTCCGGGAGTGACTCTTCTAAAGATCCAGACCGCCCGGGAAATGTATGATGCGGTTCTCGCCCATGCGGCAAACTCTTCGGTGATCATCAAAGCTGCTGCCGTTGCCGATTATCGACCGGAAACGGTGTATGAACATAAGGTAAAAAAGGAAAAAATCACAAGAGAACTGATTTTAGAACGTAACCCGGATATTCTTCTAGAGTTGGGGAAAAGGAAAAAGGCGGGACAAATACTTGTCGGCTTTGCTGCAGAAAGTACCAATCTCATGGAAGAAGGGCAAAGAAAATTCCTGAGCAAGAATCTCGATCTTATCGCGGTCAACGATATAAGCGGTGACTCCACCGGCTTTGAGGTGGAATCCAATCAGATCTTGGTAATCTCCGCATCAGGGGCGGAGATGCTCCCGCATACCAGCAAGCTCCACTCCGCCGATCTCTTATTAGACAGAGTGCACCTTCTTCTCGGCAAAAAGTCTTAGATTCCTTGTCATGAATCTGCCTGCAAAACACCCTATCTCCTTGCAATAGAATAGTTATTTTGCATCTATCGACAACAAGCAGCAACGTTTGAATTTTTTTCCAGAGCCGCAGGGACAGGGGCCATTACGTTCGATTTTTTGTCGTTTCACATTGCACTCACCTCGAAGGTAATACCAAAGACCATCCTCTCGAACGAACTGACTGTTTTCTCGGAGTCTAGCAATTTGGCCGTTTTCCAGGTAGGTTGAGGTGAAATCGACGTTGCCGGTCATGTCGTTTTCTAAACCTTCCCGAACCCCGTGGATCTCGAGTCCAAGCCATATCACCGGATGATCGTCGAAGTTGAGTTTCTCCGGCCGGTTTTTTCTATGCCAACTGGCAAGGATGTGTTGTTCATGCTTTTGAACAAAGGCAGTATAGCGAGATCTCATCAGGGCCTCGGCTGTTTCGGCCCTATGGTGGTCTCCTAGAATCGGCAGGCAACAAGCTGTATAAAGAAGACTACTGCCGCATGGACATAAGGGGGAATTGATCATGGTTGCTTTCCTCCGGAGGACAGGATAACCGAACGTTGTGTTATGCTCAAGGACGTTCGAATCGAGGCCGATAGGCAAAAGCCTTTCTCCCCTTGTCGACAGTCATTGGCGCATGGTGCTGGAAGTAAAGAAATTGGGCGACGATTCAAGCCCTTGATACGAGTAGCAAACAAAGTGAAAACGTTGGTATTCATACAATGGATGAGGCACCGATTCAATGAAAAAAATAAAGCGTGTGCTCATCCTTGAACCTTATTTTGGAGGTTCACACCGGTTCTTTCTTGAAGGGTTGCAGGTCCATGTCGCGGCGGATTACACCATCTTCACAATGCCCGCGCGCAAATGGAAGATGCGGATGCAACTCTCGGCCCTGTGGTGCATTGAGAAAATCAAAGGGCTTCCGCTTTGCGAACGCCGATTTGATGCCGTACTCTGTTCCTCTTTTATCGATGTCGCGGTCCTCCGCGCGCTGCTCACAAAGGTAAAGGGATGGGACTATACAACAAGGATTTGTACCTATTTCCATGAAAACCAATTCTTCTATCCGGAAAGACAAGCCGAACCGAAGAGTTTTCAGTTTGCAGCTATTAATTTTCATTCTGCTCTGGCCTCCGACAAAATTGCCTTTAATTCATCCTATAATGCTGAAACGTTCTTTTCCGGATGTCAGAAATACCTGCAAACTGCTGCGGAAATGGGGCTATCGGCGGCCACTATTGAATTGAAGAACAGAAGTTGTATTCTCTACCCGGGCATTGATTTTACTCCAATCGATCGGCAAAAGAGAGTCTCAGACCCGGAACCACCGGTTATCGTCTGGAATCATCGCTGGGAACATGACAAAAATCCAGACCGCTTTTTTCAGGCGTTAACAGAGATATCTTCTTCGGGTATCGATTTTCGCCTCATCCTTGTCGGTAAGAGTTTTCCCAACAGTCCCCAGTGCTTTGCTGATGCAAAAAATGTTTTTGGTGAAAGAATAATCCATTCCGGCTATGCCCCTTCCTATGCAGATTATGTTGCCCTGCTTTGCCGGGGTAATGTGGTGGTGTCGACGGCTTTCCATGAATTTTTTGGCATCGCCATTATCGAAGCGGTTCGAGCCGGATGTTTGCCACTTTTGCCGGACCGGTTGGTATATCCGGAATTTTTTGCAAAAGAATATCTTTACAGGGAAAACGAGTTAACTGAAAAACTGGAAAGGGCTATAGTGCACAGGTCCCGGCTGCCCCCCGAAAACGCCCATGCCATTACCCAGAGGTTCAGCTGGCAAAATCTTGTCCCTCGCTACCGGCAATGGCTCCTGGATGAGGATGCGGGGTAGCTGTGGAAAAACAGATCGTTGAACGTGGCTGATTGGTGCCAATCAGTCGGCTGTTATTTTTTCATGTTTGCTGCAAAGTCAAGCATCCTGCGGATAGGAATCCGAGCCTTGGCCGCCAGTTCAGGGCTTACCAATATCTCATTTTTCCCGGTCTCCAAAACCTCCGCCAGATTATGGAGGGAGTTCATGCCCATCCATGGACAATTGGCACAACTCTGACATGTTGCCCCTTCACCCACCGTCGGCGCCTCAAGAAGGATTTTTCCCGGGGCGACCTGGCGCATTTTGTTAAAAATGCCTTTGTCCGTTGCAATTATAAATTCCATATTGGGCAAGGTGGCTACTGCATTGATCAGAACGGTGGTGGAACCAACTATATCCGCTTGGGCGATTACCGCCTCAGGGGATTCGGGATGGACAAGGATGGCGGCATCGGGGTGGAGTTTGCGCAGCCGTTCAAGGGCAACCGCCCGAAATTCCTCATGGACGACACAGGAGCCTGGCCAAAATATCATTTCAGCACCAGTCAGTTTTTGCACATAATGGCCAAGATGTTTGTCTGGGGCCCAGAGGATCTTTTCGCCCCGGTCGGCAAGGTGGCGTATTATCGGTAAAGCAATACCGGAGGTCACCACCCAATGCGACCGAGCTTTAACCTTGGCACTGGTATTAGCATAAACCACCACCTTATGGTCGGCGTGCTGATCACAAAAGGATGCAAACAACTCATAGGGACATCCTTCATCCAAAGAACATGTGGCGCCAAGGTCGGGCATCAACACTCGTTTTTCGTTATTGAGAATTTTCGCGGTCTCTCCCATAAAACGAACCCCGGCAACAACGAGGGTGTCGGCAGGATGGGTGGTACCAAAACGCGCCATTTCCAGACTGTCGGCAACACACCCACCTGTTTCTTCGGCCAGATCCTGTAAGGCGCCGTCCGTATAATAGTGGGCAACAAGGACTGCATTTTGTTTCTTTAAGAGCAGTTTAATTTTTCCCTTCAAGGCCACAAGCTTTTGCGCTGACAGGTTTGGCCATTGGCGATGGGGAGGGACAATGACCTCGGGCACTGAAGGAATGACGATTGTTTTTCTTGAATCGGTGATCATGGTTTTATCTCTTACAAAGAATTCGATATGTTCGGGATGTTGGATTACCAAAAAACATGGTTCGCTTCTGTCGTCCTGCCGCCACAGCACACCTTCTGCCGTTAGGACACAAGTAACAAGGTGCCGGAGATGCTCTTCAATCTATTGATTCGTATTGAATGTGCAGCTCCTTCATGGCTCTGGTTAATGCGATAAAGTCGGCTACAGTGAGTGTCTCCGGTCGGGCGGCTGGAGAAAGATTGACACTCTGTAGTGCTTCTTCAGTCAGAGCTTTCCTTGCCGACAGGGTGCTTTCAGCCGAGGCACCGAGCCAGCTGCCACCACTCAAGGTGTTGAGAATGGTTTTTCTTCTTTGATTGAATGTTGTTCTGACGATTTGTTTTAAAAGACTGAAGTCATAGGGGAATGCATCATCGGCGGTATTCCGCATGGTATTGTAAGTGGAAAAATCAATGGTGATAACCACTGAATCAACTTTGGGACGAGGATGAAATTCCCCTGGTTTTAGGGTCATTACCTTTTTCACCGTGGCGCAACAGGCAAGCAGAACGGTCGGCACCCCATATTCTTTTGTCGATGGCTGCGCGGTCAGGCGGTCCGCAACCTCTTTTTGCAACATAATGGTGGCGCTGTCAATAATTGCGGCGTTTTCGATTAATTTAAAGATAAACGGATTGGAAATAGAGTAGGGCAGATTAGCAAGAATTTTAAGAGATCCCCCGCACATTTCGGCAATACTTTGAAAATCAGCGGTTAGAATATCCTGGTGGACGAGTGTTACATTGTCTGGAAGGTCACCATCTTCTTCATGAAATCTGATAATACCTCGATCAATTTCATATCCATAAACATGCCGCACTGCGGCAGCAAGGGGGATGGTAAGCGCACCCAAGCCAACTCCAACTTCAAGAATAATGTCGGTTTTCGAGACATTTCCGGCCCGGACAATAGCCTCCGCTGTGTGTTTATTCACAAGAAAGTTCTGGCCAAGACGTTTCTTCGGGGCGAGTTGGTGAGTTTTCAGCGTGTTCTGGGTGTGCCGACCGTAATGTGTCATTTGGTCCTGGTAGAGAAGAGTGAATCAGCCGAGCTGTGACCGGGAATAAACATCTTCATCCCGCCCATGAGCCCCGAATTTACAAAATTTATGGTAGCCGGCAAAAGCAATCATTGCTGCGTTATCCGTACAATATTGCGGCTCTGGTGCGTGGAAGGTGATTCCATCTTCTTGGCATCTTCTGGCGAAAACCTCCCGCAATCTTGTATTTGCCGATACGCCGCCACCTATCACCAAGGTTGAAATATGGTGCGTGTGTGCGGCAAGAATTGATTTCTCAACCAGAACTTCAACTACTGCTTCTTGAAAAGACGCACAAATATCGTGCAATTGCAGCGTTGCGTTCTTCATCTTTTGTTGGTTCACGTAACTCAGAACCGCCGTCTTTAAACCGCTGAAGCTGAAATCCAACGACTTTTCCTCCAGCCAGGCACGGGGAAAACGCACATGACAGGGATTGCCGGTCGCAGCCATGGCAGAAACAGAGGGCCCGCCAGGATAGGCAAGTCCCAACATCTTGGCTACTTTGTCAAAGGCCTCGCCTGCTGCATCATCTCGGGTGCGACCAAGCAAGCGAAACTGATGAAATTCTTCGGCAAGAAAGAGAGAGGATGTTCCGCCGGAAACAATGAGTGCTATATAAGGAAAAGCCGGCTTTTCCTCGCCGAGAAAGACCGACAGAATGTGGCCGGCCATGTGGTCAACGCCTGTTATAGGTATCGCCCGTACATGGGCGAGTGCTTTGGCATATGAAAATCCGACGAGCAGCGAGCCGATCAACCCTGGCCCTTGGGTGGCGGCAATCAGATCGATGTCGGAAAGCTGGACGTCGGCACGCGCCAGGGCTTTCTCCACCACGGGGTTGATGGCTTGCAAGTGTTTTCTTGATGCAAGTTCCGGAACAATACCGCCAAATTCAGCGTGTACGGAATCCTGGCAATTGAGCACATTGGAGAGGATTTGATTATTATTGAGAACTGCAGCAGCAGTATCATCACAGGAGCTCTCAATGCCAAGGACAAGCATAACGAAATGACTTTTTCAGGTTGTATGTAAGGTTGATTGTGTTAATAGTATTCTACCAAGAAAGCGTTTGCCAGTATATAGATGGCGTGGTTGAAAGTCAATGTCTGCACAATTATAATAACTCTTCTGAAAGTAGTGTCCAGTGACCAAGAATAACTCCCCTGCATCTCTGCTTGTTGATCAGTTCTCCAGGACAATCACCTATCTGCGACTGTCGCTGACGGATCGCTGCAACCTCCGATGCATGTATTGTATGCCTAAAGAGGAAGATGATCGAAACGGGCAGGTAAAAACCGGAAATTTTCTGCACCATGATGAACTTCTCAGCTATGAAGAATTATTGCGGGTGGTGCGTCTGGCCGTCTCTCTGGGGATGAACAAGCTGCGCCTAACCGGCGGGGAACCATTGATCAGGAGAGGAATTCTTGAGTTTATTCAGCAATTATTCCTTTTACAAGGCTTGACCGAGGTACGTTTGACCACAAACGGCGTGCTGTTGGCCGAATATGCACAGAGGCTTTACAATGTAGGAATTCGCCAGCTCAATGTGTCATTGGACACGCTCATTCCCGAAAAATTTATAAAAATCACCGGTAAAGATTATTTCCCAAGGGTTTGGGCCGGACTTCTAGCGGCTAAGCGTCTCGGTTTCAGGATGAAGATTAATGTGGTCGCCATGAAGGGGGTAAATGATGATGAGTTTATCGACTTTGCTCACTTGGCTGTCGAACAACAGTTTCAGGTTCGATTCATTGAATTTATGCCGGTTGGCGATAAAAGCACGTGGCAAAAGGACCAATTCATTAGTTCAGAAGAGATTAAGACCCTTATTTCAAGGGTCGGAATACTGGTACCATTTAAAAAAAGTCACGGTGAGGGCCCGGCGCGGATGTATGACCTACAAACTCCTGAAGGTCAAAAAGGGGCTATCGGCTTTATCAGCCCGATAAGTCATCATTTTTGTGATCAGTGCAATCGACTGCGTTTGACCTCCGAGGGAAAATTGCGGGCATGTTTGTTAAATGACAGGGAAACCGATCTGAAAGTCCTCCTTCGTGGTGGGGCTTCAGATGAAGATCTCATAGCCAGCATCAGGCAAACTATTATGGATAAACCACAGGGTCACGCTCTGCACCAAGGGTTTGAGGAACGAGAGCGACAGTCCTGTGCCGGGCAGATGTCAAGAATCGGTGGTTAAATCTTCACTTTGCGGATAGGAACCGAGCCATTCAAAATAGGAGCACATGGCCTTCAGCCTGTCGCAGCCCCGTTGAATATTGGCGTCCTCAATATGTCCGAGCATGTCAAGAAAAAATAAATATTTCCACTGTTTACCTTTTATCGGACGGGATTCGATTTTTGCCAGATTT
Source organism: Desulfobulbales bacterium (assembly GCA_038211245.1). GTDB lineage: Bacteria > Desulfobacterota > Desulfobulbia > Desulfobulbales > Desulfocapsaceae > Desulforhopalus_A. The sequence continues at coordinate 8,165 of JBBQVT010000108.1, forward strand.
ATATCTTCTTGCGACAGCGCGGTGAGGATTTCATTGAGGGATCCGGGCCGATCCATAAGCCCTATCAACAAAGATGTCCTGTCTAAGCCGCTTCTTGATGGCGATTTTTCACCGATAATCAAGAACCTGGTGGTGTTGCCGCGATAATCTTCAATTCCTTGGACAACAACCTGGAGCTGATAGGTGGTGATTGCCAGCGAGGAGGCAATAGCGCCGATATTCGGGTTGTTGGCCGCCATTTGCGCCGCAGCACCGGTCGAGAATACCGGCAAGGTCGGGACGGCAGGGAGATGCTTACGCAGCCATTCCCGACACTGGGCCAACGGTTGAGAATGCGATGCAACAGTCTGAATATCTTCAATATTGCCAGACCTGCAGACGAGATTGTGACTGATTTCAAGCTGCACCTCACCACAAATCTGCACCTTGTATTTCATGAAACAATCGAGAGTCGAGAATACTGCGCCCTCGATAGAGTTTTCAACCGGCACTATCCCGTATCTGGTGCGTCCTTTATCAACCTCGGCAAAGACATCATCAATGGTCTCCATAGCCTTGTAGTCAGCCGAATGGCCAAAATATTTTACTCCAGCCAGGTGGCTGAAAGTAGCCTCGGGCCCTAAAAAGGCGACAACCGCTTTTCTTTGCGACAATCTGCAGGTGGTAATGATTTCATGAAAAATCGATTTGAGGGCATCGTTGGGAAAAACCTCGTTATTATCTCGCATTAAACGGTCATAGATTTGACGCTCTCGAAGTGGATCCCATTTGGCTCGGTTTTCTTCATCTTTCAGTTTGCCTATTTCTTTGGCAAAGGTGAGTCGTTCCTTGAGCAGGGCCAATATATTGGTATCAATCGCGTCAATTTTATCACGTCCTGATACAATTGCTTTTTTCTGCTCGGATTCCATGCTGCTCCTTGATATTTGTAATGTGAAAGAGTTTGATATTGACCTATTGGACGAAGAGCAAATAAATTAGGCCAAAGAAATGGCTATGTCAAGGTGTAAAAGAGGGTTATATTCCATCGAATCGGATAACGGAAACTGCCGACACTATACTACTATTTTGTTATTTAAAAAATAATAACGTGGGATTACATGATGAGTGAGAAGAAAATTCAAAAAACCTATGCAGAAATTAACGCCAGAATCAAAGCAGGCGAAGCAGTTGTCGTAACGGCCGAAGAAATGGTCGGAATTGTCAAAGAAAACGGCCCGGAAGGGGCTGCGAGAAAGGTGGACGTCGTTACCACAGGCACCTTTGCACCGATGTGTTCCTCAGGGATGTTTTTTAATTTCGGGCAAATGATACCGACTATCAAGGCTAGTAAAGTATGGATCAACAAGGTTCCCGCTTATGCCGGTCTGGCAGCCGTTGATGCCTATCTGGGGGCCACCGAGCCGGCTGAGGACGATCCTCTCAATAAAATCTATCCCGGTGAATTCAGGTATGGTGGTGGGCACGTCATTGAAGATCTGTTGCGGGGCAAAAAATTATTGCTTGAAGCCAAGGCCTACGGCACAGATTGTTATGCCGGTAAAAAAATGAAAAAAGAAGTGGGATTGAACGATCTCCCCTATGCCTTGCTGTGCAATCCTCGGAACGGTTACCAGAACTATAATTGTGCAGTAAATCTTTCCGACAAGTCGGTTTATACCTATATGGGAATGTTGAAACCAAATTGCCGAAATGCCAATTACTGTAGTGCCGGAGAGTTAAGTCCTCTGTTGAACGATCCGTATTATCGGACGATTGGTGTCGGAACAAGAATCTTTCTTGGCGGCGCCAACGGATATGTGACGTGGAGAGGAACTCAGCATAATCCCAACGCCCCACGAGGTCACAACGGAGTGCCGAGAAAACCTGCGGGAACAATCATGGTGCAGGGCGATTTGAAACTCATGTCACCAGAGTGGCTGCGCGGTGTGTCTATCCTTGGTTATGGTAACTCTCTGGCTTTAGGACTCGGTATTCCCATCCCGATTCTTGATGCAGAGATGGCGGCGTATACCGGGGTATCCGACGCAGAGATTTTCACCCAGGTGGTCGACTATGGTTACGACTACACCAACGGTATAGCCAGGAGTTATGGTGAAGTCAGCTATGCGCAATTAAAATCGGGAGAAATCGAGGTGAACGGCAAAAGGGTGCGGACTGCACCCCTTTCCAGCGTGGTCAAGGCCCGTGAAATAGCCGAGATATTGCAAAGAAGCATTGCCGATGGTAAATTCCTGCTCAATCCACCGGCTGAGTTGTTACCGGATGGGCAAGCGTGATACACATCGAATGCAGCCGAGTGAAAACAAATTTGATCTGCTTATCAGTTCACTTCGACCATACCGGAAGATAGCAATTGCATTCTCCGGGGGTGTCGATTCGACATTATTGCTGCACGCCGCTTTGACAGCCTTAGGGGCGAAAAATGTATTAGCTCTTTATGCTCGTTCGACCTTGAGTTCGGCTGCATCGATAGCAGGAAGTTATATGGTGTTCGCGAGAAATTTCCCGCACGCGTCGGCAATGAGAGAAATTGAAATCGCGCCATTATCCTGGCCGGAATTCATCGTAAACGACAAAAACCGTTGTTACTACTGCAAGAAAAGGATGTATACCGTTCTGCAGAAGGCTATGGAGGTTGCAGGTTATACAACTCTTGCCGATGGTACCAATATCAATGATCAACAGGAGGGCCGCCCGGGTCTGCGGGCCATCAATGAGTTGCAGGTCATCACCCCTTTGGCGGAGGTGCGATTGACAAAGTTCGAGGTTCGACGATTGGCCGAAAAATTCGGTATTTCAAACCATGATCTGCCTTCGAATTCCTGTCTGGCAACGCGGATCTCTCACAATACTCCTCTTGACGAAAAGACATTACGTGTCATTGAATCGGCGGAAGTGTTTCTGCATAACCATGGATTTATTGGTTGTCGGGTCAGGGTGCAGAACTTCTGTACCATTGTCGAAGTGCAGGAGCAGGATGTTATCGCTTTTATGGAGCCGGCAAATAGAACACGAGTACAGTCGTATTTCCATGATTTGCAACTGGCCCCTGTTGTCCTCAGCCTAAAAGGGCGATGAATTTCTCTGGAAAAAGAGAAAACTTATTAAAAATTGAACGAATTATTACTTGATTCTGATTTCCGATTCAATTATGGTGCCTTGTTATGGATGTAATACCTTGAATATAAAGGGTTGTAGCAGGCTGGTTTTTTCGTCGAAAAGCACTTTTGGAGAGTTTCTTTTTGACAATCGAGAAGAGTTTAGGTAAAGCATCATCTTCAGGGGAAAGAGGACAGCACACGTTGTCCCATTAGACTTGTAAAGAAAGATTAAGCAGGGAGGAATTCATGAACAAGAAGGAACTCATTGAAAGCATCGCAGGTGCAGCGGATATCAGTAAAGCAGCTGCCGAAAAAGCACTGAACGGCACTCTTGCAGCGATTGCTGAAAGCCTGAACAAGGGTGGCAAGGTAACCTTGGTAGGTTTCGGCACGTTCTCTGTTTCCAAACGCGATGCTCGCCAGGGGAGAAACCCACAAACAGGAAAAGCTATTAAAATTCCTGCCAAAAAAGTTGTGAAGTTCAAGGCTGGTAGCAAATTGTCTGAGGCTATAAACTAATCCCTGTTTGGTTTTGTTATCATAAAGATACGGTAACTGTTAATGTGCTGGCGCAACAGAAACTTTCCAAAAGGTTACAGTGTCTGTTCGAATGCTTACAAGGGTGAGATGGAATAGCAAAGGTGGAAATTTAGACAATGTAACAATGTTGCTAGGCATAGTTTGATGGTTTGTATTGCTCAAGAAGGCCGTTCTATTTATAGGAACGGCCTTTTTGTTTTTCCTCATGTTATGTATTGACACCCCCGTTTCTCGACAAGTAATCTGATAAGACTGTTGTTTTCTATATTCTGTAAACAGAAAAGCAGCTCCCCTGTTGCTGAACAAATCATGGTTGCAAAAAGGAAAGAGATCAATGGATTCTTTTGAAGAGTTGTTGCAGGTATCAACACGTATTCACGGCCATATCTGTGCTGGACAAGTCATTGGTGTACGCATGAGCATGCTGGCTTCGGCCCTCCTGGGAATACATGACCTTCGAGGCGTGGATCGAAAAAAGCTCTATGTCATTGTTGAAATTGACCGCTGCGCGACCGATGCAATCCAGTCCGTAACCGGTTGCAGCCTTGGAAAGAGATCAATGAAATGGCTTGATCACGGGGTTATGGCCGCAACGTTTGCAAATCTTCTGTCGGGTAAAGCCGTGCGAGTCACCGCCCTTGAGGAAGCCCGCGAACTTGCCAAAAAATACTGTTCAAAGATTACCGATAAGTATGCACGACAACTCGAAGCGTACAAAATCATGCCGGAACATGAATTGTTTCGCGTTGAATCGGTGTCCCTTGTAATCCCACCGGAAGATTTGCCCGGCCGACCGCTGCGTCGCGTGCAATGCGAACGCTGTGCCGATTGGGTACAAGACAAGAGAGATGAAATATCCGACGGCCAAGTCTTGTGTCGCAACTGCGCACATGGTCGTTATTATTCAAATATTGATGAACAAGGTAACAAAGAATGCAGATAACTCTTTTAGATTATGGTGCCGGTAATGTACGAAGTGTCCGAAACGCCATATGTAAGCTCGGCTATTCTGTGCAAGATGTCCTGGTACCTGAGGATATCCTCACCGCTGAAAAGTTGATTTTCCCTGGAGTCGGCAGTTTTGGCCTGGTTATGACTCGCTTGCAAGAAAAGGGATACATCGAGCCACTGATAAAGAGGATATCGGAAGACAAGCCTTTTCTCGGTATTTGCGTGGCGTTGCAAGCGCTCTATGAAGGAAGCGAAGAGTCCCCCGGTATTTCCGGCTTAGGGATTATTCCCGGCCAGGTAGTGCGGTTTTCCGATAAAGCATATTCGGTGCCACAAATAGGTTGGAACGGCATCAAGCTCCGAAAGGATTCTGCACTCTACAATGGTTATGAAAACGAAAAGTTGTACTTTGTCCATTCCTACCACGCAAAAATTGCAAATACCGGCCCGGATTGGTTGCTGGCCACCACCAACTACGGCACAGACTTTGTGTCAGCAGTGGAAAGAGGAAATGTCAGTGCTTTTCAATTTCATCCGGAAAAGAGTGGTAAGGCAGGGTTAAAGATTCTTGGAAATTTTCTTGCACAAGGGCACGGAACTCCACTGATTGTGACACCTAGGTCGATTCATCAACCCCGGGAAACAAAACTTGCCAAAAGAATCATTGCCTGTCTTGATGTTCGCAGCAATGATCAGGGTGATCTTGTTGTCACCAAAGGGGACCAATATGATGTCCGCCATGAAGGTGAGGTGAGAAACCTCGGTAAACCGGTCGAATTGGCACGAAGATACTACGAAGAGGGCGCCGACGAAATCACCTTTCTTAATATTACCGGGTTTAGGGATTATCCGCTTCAAGACCAACCCATGCTCGAGGTATTGGAAAAAACATCGGAGAATGTTTTCGTCCCCCTCACCATCGGTGGTGGGATAAGAGAATTCACAGACGCTGCCGGCAAGGTCTCG
>JBBQVT010000109.1:0-13709 GCA_038211245.1 Desulfobulbales bacterium
CTCTCAAGGGTTAAGCCCTGTGCTTCCTCCTGCTTGTCCAGTCCTTTAGGAACGATGTCAAGCAAAAGAATTTCCAATCCCGCATTGGCGAGATGAGCGGCAATGGTGGCCCCCATTACTCCGGCGCCAAGTACGGCTACTCGATTAATTTGCCTCATGTTTTTTCTCCGTTATATTCTTAGTTGCATAAAGATCTTCGATAATATCTTTATATTTTTCGAGAATTACCTTGCGTTTCAACTTCAAGGTGGGCGTAAGCTCCCCGCCTTCGATTGAAAAATCATTGGCGACGACGGCAAAGTATTTAATCGTCTTGTACGGTGGATAACTCTTATTCAGCTCCTTGATACGGGACGCATACAATTCCTTGATCTTTGGGTTCTGCACCAGGTCTTCACTGTTTTTGTAGCTGATGTTTTCTTCCTTTGCGTAGATAGCGAGTGTTTCGATATTGGCAGTGATAACCGCCACCAGATAGGGCTTGCAGTCGCCGAAGACAATCGCCTGGGAGATAAATTTATCAAGCTTCAATTCGTTTTCGATGGGCTGCGGTGCGATGTTCTTGCCGCCGGCGGTGACGATCAATTCCTTCTTGCGATCGATGATATAGACAAAACCCTCTTCATCAATCTTGGCAATGTCACCGGTTCTAAACCAGCCATCTTGGATGGAATCAAGCGTCGCCTCATCGTTTTTGTAATAACCGAGCATGACCTGCGGCCCCTTGGCCAGAAGCTCACCGTCTTCGGCCAGTTTCAGTTCCGTCTCGCGCAAGGGCTTGCCAACCGAATCGAAGCGAACCATTCCGGCACCGCTGATGGTTAAGGCCGGACTGGTCTCGGTCAGTCCGTAACCGTTATATACCGGGAGGCCGATGATCCACATAAACTCGCATATGGTCTTATCAAGCGGCGCCCCACCACAAAGAAAATAGGAAAGTCTACCACCGAACCGGGTGCGAATTTTTTCGAATACCAACTTGTCGAAGATTTTATATTTCAGGCCGAGCAGCCCAAGCGGTTCCTTGGTTATGTATTTTTTATTGACATACTCCCGCCCTATCTCAATGGCCCGATGAAAGATTTTCTGGCGAGCAGGCGGCATCTGGCTGACACCTTCATGAATGCGGGAGTAGATTTTCTCAAACAGCCGGGGAACACTGACCATGGACGTCGGTCGAACCTCCGCCATATTATCCATAACCGTCAAGGCACTTTCGGCAAAGGCGATGTGGTTGCCGTTCATCAGCGTCGCGTAGTAGCCACCGGTTCGCTCAAGGACGTGGCTGAGCGGCAGGAAACTCAGGGTTGTCATATCCTGCTGCGGCATACCGAGCTGCTCGATGCCGTATTCAGCATTGATCATGATATTGCGCTGGGTCAGGAGCACGCCCTTTGGTACCCCGGTGGTTCCCGAAGTGTAAATAATGGTGATCAGATCTTCCTGGGTAATCTGGGCGATTTGCTCCTCGATCAGCTGCCTATCTTCTGCGGACAAGGGTGTGTCGATCTCGGACAGTTGATAGAGGGTAAACACCGGAAAGGAACGGCGTCCCATGAAGGGTTCAAAGGAAACGACCAGATCGACGTTGGGCAGCTCATCTTTGATCAAGTAGAGCTTTTCGTATTGAGTTTTGGTTGAGCAAAAAACAATTCTCGCCTCGCAATGGTTGATGACGTAGGCCGCTTGTTTCGCAGTGTTGGTCGCATAAATCGGCACGGTAATGCCACCGGCACATTGGATGGCAAAATCGGAAATCGCCCAGTCAAGCCGATTCTCGGAAAAGATGGCTACCTTATCGCCAGGTGTCATCCCGAATTTGCGCAAGCCTCTTGCCAGCAGCAGAATCCGTTCGTAAAAGTCCTCATAGGTGAGAGAGATATACACCCCCTTCTTTTTATAGCTGATCGCGGTTTTCTTGGCGAACTTTTTGGCGTTGTCTTTGAGTACTGCCGGGATTGACTGATATGACATGATGCTCATATGTTCCTTGCTCCCTTTAAACTGATCTCGCTGGCCCGCTTAGGGTAACGTTTACGTAAATAACTCGTCATTGTTTTCTGTATATATTACCTTAACGTTTAAGTCAATATGAAAATGCAATACTGCCAATGAAGGCTTCTTGCATGCATCAGTCTATTCTTGGGAAGGAGAATCGCCGTTTTCAAAATGGCACACTCCTGAGGACTTGGGAAGGCCTTGGTTGCGCTTTACTGCTTCCTGTCAGTCAATTTTCGGTAGAACCTTAGCCTTAAAGAATTCAGGGTAGAGCTTTGCAGCGCAATCCGGACAAAGAGCGGATGACCGGTATGCATCTTCCGTCCGCCATTACCATCCAGCACCAGAATGGCGCCGGATGCCGGAACATTTGAGGTGTTGCCCATTTTTTTAGCACAGGAAAACCATTGTATAGGGCTGGTATCGCCCAGCCTGCATGTTTCAATACCGGAACGGCAATCGGGCGTAAATCAGGCTTTGCGGCTGACAGCAGCCGACCGTCTTAGCGCTTTTCTTCTTCTTTTTCCCAGGAACCTGCACACTTGGCTGCAACTTGTAGCATAAGGCTGGACCTTTCCCGGCGCCCCATGACACCAGTGGGTCGGATCCATCCTGGACGAATGGCTGTTGTTCCACTTCCTCTTCTTCCGCTTGTTGCCAAGTGCCGTCCTCGGGCTCAAGACAAATGGATTTTTCTTCCTCTTGCGCAACAACTAAGGGTTGAAGAGGAGATGGTGGCTGACCACAGCCGGCAACAAAGACAAGAAATGCTATAAGGCAGGGGATCGAGAGATAGCGGGACATGGGGAATCGACCGACTTTTTGGCTATTGTGGAGAACACCCACTTTCGAGGATGTGTTCCCATGGTTACCTGGTATGCCTTCGCAAAAAAAGCTATGTAAACATCAACACGGGGGTGGTCGCAAGGAAATTCGGCATCCAATGCGGCCTTGGTAGTCGGTTGAGTTCCAGTTACAAGGCATCTTTTTCCTACCGGATTTCTTGCAGGCCTGGCATTGGAGGAGGGTTAATAACAGGGGCATAGAATGGTGCGACCGGCCATAGACAACAGCAAAAATATCCGGAACATCGTCACCCCCTCTTCCAGGTATGATATCTTTGCATCCAGGCGAGTATCCTTGCCGGTGCATGCGCCCGCTTCCATTCTCCGGCCGCGTATTTATTAGCCTCAGACAGTGTCGGGTAGGTATGGATGGTGCCGAGGATCTTGTTCAAGCCCAGCTTATGCTTCATGGCCAGGACAAACTCGGCCAGCAGATCACCGCCATGTTCACCGACAATCGTCACCCCAAGAATCCGATCCTTGCCGGGCACGGTGAGGATCTTCACAAAGCCATGGGCAGCACCATCGGCAATAGCCCGATCAAGATCATCGATGCCGTAGCGGGTCACCTCGTAGGCGACGGACTTGGCCTTTGCCTCCTGTTCATTCAATCCCACCCGGGCGACCTCCGGATCGATAAAGGTGGTCCAGGGGATAACCGAATAATCGGCCTTGAATTTCTTCCATTCACCAAACAAGGCATTCACCACAGCGTACCACGCCTGATAGGCAGCGACATGGGTGAATTGATAGGGTCCGGCCACATCGCCGGCGGCATAGATATTGGGGTACAGGGTTTCCAGATATTCACCCGTCAGCACCGTTCGATCCGTGGCAATGCCCAACTCCTCCAGACCATAACCGGTGAGGCGGGCGCTGCGGCCGACGGCACAGATCAGGACATCATAATCGATACGCCTTTCCACCCCTTGATGGACAACGATTATGGCACGCCCCTGATCGTCCCTGACACAGCGGACGGCGCCATGCTCAGTGAGAACCGCCACCCCGTCTTTTTCGAGAGCGGCGCGGGCATAAGCCGAGACTTCCTCATCTTCCCGAGCCATGATGCGCGCACCTCTTTCCACCTGGGTTACCTGGGAGCCAAGCCTTGCAAAACATTGCGCCAATTCGCAGCCGATTGGCCCACCTCCGAGGATAACCAGCCGCTTCGGCACCTCCTCATGGGAAAGAAGAGTATCCCACAGAGTATCACTGGTCAGATACCCTGAGTCTTCGATGCCCGGCAGGGGCGGGACAAAAGGCCGGGCACCGGCGGCAATGATAATCGAACGAGTGGTAAGAATCTGTTTTGCACCACTTGCAAGAGCGACCTCGACGGTCCATGGATCGACAACCTTGGCGTACCCTTGAAGCACTTGCACACCAAGCCCGGTATAGCGCTCAATGCTGTCGTGCGGCTGCACCGTGGCAATCACCTGTTGCACTCGTTCCATGACCTTGCGGAAACTGAATTGCGGCCGGGTATCTTCGAGGCCGTAGGAGCCGGCGTTTCGCATATGATGCAGCACCTTGGCGCTTTTTATCAGGGCCTTACTGGGAACACAACCGAAGTTAAGACAGTCGCCGCCCATCTTGTGGACCTCAACGAGGGTCACCTTGGCCTTCACTGCTGCGGCAATGTACGAGCTCACCAGACCCGCCGCTCCAGCGCCAATGACCACGAGGTTCCGGTCAAATTTTTTCGGTTTCGACCACTTGCGGTAAACCCGCCGCTTCTTTAGCCACTGGTTGATTTTTTTGGCGATAATCGGGAAAATCCCCAAAAGGATAAAGGAAAGAAGTAAAGCCGGCGAGACAATCCCCTGCAGACCGTTAATTTTTGCCAACTGCGTCCCGGCATTGATATACACCAGGGTACCGGCAAGCATGCCGACCTGACTGACCCAGTAGTAGGTAAAGGTCTTAATGGGAGTCAAGCCCATGAGGATATTGATGAGAAAAAATGGGAAAATGGGCACAAGTCGCAGACTGAAGAGATATAAGGCACCCTCCCGCTCCACCCCCTTGTTGATCGCTTCCAGGCGGTCGCCAAACCGTTTCTGCACCCAGTCGCGAAGGAGATAACGGGACACTAGAAAGGCGAGGGTTGCACCAATGGACGAGGCAAAGGAGATAAGCACAAAGCCCCAGGCAAGGCCAAAAAAGCCTCCACCGGCCAGGGTCATAATGGTCGCCCCCGGCAGAGAAAGGGCGGTAATCAATACGTAGATGGCAAAGAAACAAAAACTCACCATAAGCGGGGCCTTATCCCGCCATAGGAGGAATTCCGCCTGCCGGGCCTTGATGCTTGCAAGAGTCAGTAACTGGTCCAGGTCAAAAGCAAAAAACCCGAAGATGGCGCTTATAATAACAACAATGATGATGAGTTTTTTCATGAGTTTTTATGCTGTATCTGCAAACGGCTTTACCCCAGCGCTGTTTTCAGGGGCTGGACGATTTATTTTATTTTATAGGGGTTAGACAGAAATCGTTGTTACTGTCATGTGTCTTACTCTGGAGCATTGCCGTCTCCCCAGGATGGAATGGCACAATCTCACCGTATGAATATATATTTTGTTCCCTAAAATAGATATTAAAATTCATCTATTCCTATACATGGTAGGCGACAGCTCTTCTTCACACCCACAGGCACCCGAGAGATTTATATTTATTTGTCATTTTCACGAAACAGTTTTACTATATTCGCGAGGGAAAGAACATGGAACATATGGTGCCAAAAACGGTTCGCAGTGGCATCGATCATGGCACGGCCCGTTCGTCGGCCTCCAGCAAAGAACATGCATAGGCAATGAAAGACTATTATCACCTACTGGGCGTGACCAAAACCTGCACTGCCGAGGAGATTCGCAAAAACTATCGAAAGTTGGCAATGCGATACCACCCCGACCGCAACCCTAACGATCCAATGGCGGAACAAAAGTTCAAGGAGATAGCCGAGGCCTACGGCGTACTCACCGACCCGGTCAAACGCCAACAATACGACGGTTGCCGTGTGGCTGGCAACGCCTCTACACACAGCCGAAAAAGCGGCGATTTCACCTACAGTCAGGAGGATATTCTCCGCGATCTCTTTAAAGACCCACATTTCCAACAGATGTTCTCAGGATTATTGCGGGAATTTCAGCGCTCCGGCCTCCGCCATAGTTCGAAGTTTATCAAACGGAGCTTTTTCGGCGGCAAAGGTGGCGTTTTCATCGGCGGCATCTTCTTTCTCGGCTCTTTGGCCGGACCGCTCCTTGCCGGTGCCGCAAAAAAAGGTTTGTCCGGGAAAACCTCTCTCCTCAAGTCGGTTGGCAATGCCTTCGGCTCCCTGCTTAACTCCGGTTATAAAGCCATTACAGACAGCCGCAAAAAATGCCCTTCACCCTCGATAAGCTACCAAGATTTGGACACAATCTATAGCACCCCCCTGACCGGAGCCGAACTCTTCCATGGCAAAACTATTCAGGTTCTGGTCTACAATGAAAATGGCGAGCAAACGCTGCAGGTGAAAATACCCGCCGGCAGCCGCAGCGGGCAAAAACTGCGACTGCGAGGTAAAGGGCGGACCAGCCCATTAGGGAGAGGCGACCTTTATCTGCACCTGGTGAAAAAAGATCGCTGAGGCACCCCCTCCTCAGCTGATGTATTTATTTGTAACTCTGTAGGACAAACATCGCGACAAGAACAACCATGACACCGGGAATAACCCGAAGAGGTGGCAGTCCGTGCCCCAGCGCCAGATCGATTAAAAGAACAAGGCCCGGATACAAATAGGAATAGGCCATTACCTTGGTCGGCCCGAGATACGGGACGGCGTACTGGGTTAAAAAGAAGGTGATAATGGTTGTGAAAACCGCTAGGTAAGCGACACCAATCCAGGCAAAGAGTGGCACACCGGACCAGGCCACGGTCGGCAGGTTGCCGGCGGCAAAAACAAATAACCAGAGGCTGCCGGTGGCCAAAACCCAGAAGGTCATAACCGCCATCGACTCGCCCCGATGGAGAAGTTTCACCAAAGGGGTGTAGAGCCCCATGGCAAAACAGCCGCCCAGAAAAATGACATCTCCTCTGTTCCACTCCATAGCCAGAAGCTGAGCCGGATCGCCGCGAAAAATTACCCAGACCACCCCGATTATACCACAAACAAGGGCGAGCAACTGCCCACGCCCGAGTCGCTCGCCATTGATTAAGATGGCATAACTCCCGGAAATAGACGGTACCAAGGCGAAAATAACACTGGTGTTCAATGCACTGGTATAACGAAGGGATAAAAACATGCAGACGAAAAATATGACCAGACAGCCGCTGATCATGGCGCATCGCAGGAAGAGGGAGAAGGAAAAGCGAAGACCGTAACGAAAATGGACCAGTGGTCCAAAAATTGCGGTCGCCAAGGTAAAGCGAATAAAAGTCAAGATCACCGGATCAAGCGCTCGGGTAATTGCCGCCCCAACCGTAAAGGATGTGGACACGAGACTTGCCGTGATAACCATCAGGAAATGAACAAAGATGATCGATCGTTTCTCCTTGCCGATACCGAACCTATCGACATATTGTCTTAATAATTGTCTCAACGTCGGGGACGGATCTCCGGTTCGCCGGTGTCCCCTCGATCTGTTCTGATATGCTGCAAGGTGGCCACAAGCTGCGCATCGATATCCGCCCCTGCCGCAGTCGGCGCGGAGGCAAAGAATCGTTTCTCAACAACCCCTCTTGGGGGCAGCAGGGTTACCAGCGCCGGAACAAACAGCATCACACCCATTGCCAGCCAATACAGGGCAGGAACCAGCATTTCCTCTCCTCCTTTTGATGCCGATGCATCACCGACATTGCCGCTGCATTCCCGGTCATTGTGCCTGTTAACTATCCGACTCGTTTGTCGATCCCAAACAGGACCCGATATACCACGCCGCCGAGGACGACAAACATCGGCCAGGTCCAGATAAAGCCGAGCCCTAATGGCAGCGAGGCAAACATCGGCCAGGTCCAGATAAAGCCGAGCCCTAATGGCAGCGAGGAAATCATAAAAATAAGGCCCATAACAATAAAGAGGCCGAAAATCTTCCACCACTCCTCATGAATAGCCTTTCGCGACGTCTCCATGGCCTGCCACGGCGACATCTTCCTCTCAACAATAAGCGGCACGGTCATAGTATAGCCAATGGCCAGATAGATGCCCGGCAAGATGAGAAGTAAAAAACCGATACCTACTAGGAGGGTCTGGAGGATGGTCGCAACAATGAGCTTTCCGGCCACGGAAAATCCCTCGAAGACCATTTTCCAATGAATGGTTTCACCGGCCACCTTTCTTATACCGATAAATATAAGCCCTGCGGAAAAAATTACCGATAGCGCATTGGTAATCATCTGAAAAAGGACATTCCCCAGCATCCCGACATATTGGTTTCCTTGGGACGGCAAGAGAAACGCGCCACCGGCAACGAGAATGATGAGCGCTAGGTACAACACCGAACTGCCGGCCCACACCGTTGCCTTGGCACCTTTGGTTTTCGCCCATGCCTCTTTCAAAAGTCCGCCGATGGTGAAACTGTATCTCGGTTCTCGAGGAGAAGTGTCGGTATGGCCCGCGCCTTCCCTGACGGAACCTTTAGGAATGGCACCAAGATCATCGTGCTCAGCCGCTTCGGGGGGAAAACAGTCAGGACAATAGAGTCGGCCATCCTTGGCAATAAAGGGTACACCGACGCTGTCCTTTTTGCCGCATTGCCAGCATTGCTCCTTGTCCATTCCGTAGGGTTGATTTTCAACTCCATCCAGGATTATTTTTTCGGCCCATTGCTCTTCTTCCGTCAAGCCGGAGGGAATCGGTGGTTGAGTGATCGCCTGCGGTTCGTCGCCGGCTGGGCTATTGGCCTCAACCAACTCCTCACCTCGTTGTTCTACGACAGGTTTACCAAGGGCGTCGACGACCGGCGCGGCAGACTCGAAAAAGTCGTGGAGAATCACCGGAGATCCTTCCTGTTCTCTCCCACGCTTGGAATCTTCAGCCATCTCTTTGTCTATCTCCGAGACGATGTCCTGCCAATCAAAAACATCTGCCTCTCCATCATCAAGAGGTTCGGCACTCGCCTTTAGTACTTGGCTTAGCGGAGCACTCGGTTCTACCGGCTCCTCGACAACTGTTGCTGTTTGCACCGGATCCTCCGGCGAAACCTTGGATATGCCCGCAACAGCTTCGAATATTCCTTGACATTTTGGGCACTTGACTTTTTTGCCGCAATATGAATCGTCTGCGGAACCTTTCACCCCGCAATGGGGGCACTGTATTTTCATTGAACTCCTCCAACTTCGTAGGCCAAATTTCCGCGCAAGTCATGGGTGGCTGGACAGCGGATCGAAAATGCGTATAATCATCGTATTATTAAATAGACGCAGATGCAAATACAATATATTTTTCCACCACTCCTTGTAAATGATCCCCTATGGAAATAATAATACTCGCCGCAATGGCCCGTAACCGCGTCATAGGTCGTGAAAACAAGCTTCCCTGGCACATCCCCGAAGAACTTCGTTTGTTCAAAAAAACCACCATGGGCTATCCTATGATCATGGGCCGGAAGACCTTTGACTCCCTTCCCGCCCCTCTCCCCGGCAGACGCCATATCATTATCAGCCGCAACCGGGATTATGCGCCAGAGGGCGGTGAATACGCCCCATCCCTGGCCGCAGCTCTCAATCTCTGCCGTCAGTCGGACAAGGTTTATATTATCGGTGGGGCACAAATCTTTACCCAGGCAATAGCCGTGGCGACAGGCATCGTCCTCACCCTCATCGACAGGGAAGTGCCTGGCGATGTGACTTTCCCCGAATTTTCCAAAAAAGAGTTCTATGTGGCGGAAAGCACCCGATACCCGGACAGCTCTGAGCCATTTACCGTTGTCACCTACCGCCGCAGGTAGCAGCTGCATTGACCAGGAGGAGAGAGGATTGTCATACCCGACACCGCTGTCAAAGCGGGTCCCTCTCCTTAAATTCATTATGTATGTCAACAAAAAGCTGCCTGTTTCGTTGATAACTTTCAACGACCAACGGATCAAAATGGCTGCCTTTTCCTTCGTTGATCGAATGTTCTGCGTGATATAAGGAAAGGGGGTCTTTATAAGGCCTCCGCGAAAACAGGGCATCGTACACATCGGCGAAGGCCATGATTCTTCCCGCCAGGGGTATTTCCTCCCCCCGAAGGCCGCGCGGGTATCCGCTGCCATCCCATTTTTCATGATGCGTCATGGCCATCTCATAACCCAGGAGAATAAACAAGGATCCGCTACGCTGATACAATTTTTTCAGCAAATTACCACCAATGTTTGTGTGATCTTTTATTATTTCATATTCTTTTGGAAAATATCGCCCTCGTTTGCTAAGCAATCCGTCCGGCAGGCCTATTTTGCCGATATCATGAAGCACACTGCTCTCGGCAATATCTTGCACCTGGCACTCCGTTAACCCCAGGACTGGAAATTGGCGGCGCAGATCGTCGGCTAAAAGGAAACAGTATCTTTTAGTTCTTTGCAAATGGCCCGCCGTCTCTCCACCCCTTTCTGCGGCAAGCTCCGCCAGCCCTGCCAGCAAATCACTGTGGTCGTACACTCGAAGCTGCAACTTGGCGCTGTGCAACAAAGCCTCCAGTTGATCTATTTGGATGGGTTTTTGCATCCAGGCATCGGCCATATCATGCAAAAGACTTTGCTGATATGAACCCATTCCCTCGACCCCTAGAGCTACAATGTATGTAGACAACTGCTCTTGGTCTCGAATTGTTTTAATTACCTCTAGACCATCAACCGGCATCATTTCAAGATCAGTGATGACCATTCGTATTGCCCTCATTTTCTCTGCCCACACTTCGATCCCAGCCTGACCGCTCTCGGCTGGAATGATAAAAAAACCATGTTCATCGAGTTTGTCGGCAAGTAACTGCCTCTCGGTTGCTGTATTGCTTATGATCAGGGCTGCTGGCTTTATGGTTAATGAATCAATCAAACATATTCCCTCCTCTTGGCAGCGAGCGGACTGAAGTTGATGAATGTTCCCGGCTTTCGATTTACTCTTTCATCATTGACCCTTATATATTCAATCATAACCGACCATGGAAAGACAAGTCGGGGATGCAACAAACCGGACGACAGAACAATCATCTTTGCACCAAGGAAATTGCCCATCCCCTTTAAAAAAGAGGTCTTTTCGTTTCCACACGTTACTTCCGGGCGGGCAAAAATAAGCATGGCACAAAAGATTGTATCCATTCCAGGAGCCCAAACATGAACGATGATGTTCCCATCAAGAAGCTTCAACCCAAAAAAAAACAGGGCCTGGTAGTTATCCTCACCGGTAACGGCAAAGGCAAAACCACCTCAGCCATGGGGATGGCGCTCCGCGGCTGCGGCCATCAATTAAAAACCACAATTGTCCAGTTCATGAAAGGCGATCTTTATTCCGGCGAATGGGACGGGGTTACATACCTCGCCCCTCTGGTCAAGCTCTACTATACCGGCAAAGGTTTCTGTGGCATAGAGGGCAATCCCTTCCCGCACGCGGAACATCGAAAAAACGCCCAAGATGCCCTGCAACTGGTGGAAACCATCCTCTCCAAAAGCGATTGTGACACCCTTATCCTTGATGAAATCAACAATGCCTTGCATTTGAATCTCGTTGATCTTCCTCAAGTCAAAAGAATTCTTGCCCTGCGACCGGAGCATATGCATATTGTTCTCACCGGCAGGGATGCCCACCCGGACCTCATCGACGCTGCCGATACGGTAAGTGAAGTGCGAGAAATAAAGCATGCCTACAGAAAGGGGATAGAACCCCAGCCGGGAATCGATTACTAGACGTTCAGCAAAATTCAACAAAAAAAGGGTCGATCCGCCAAGCGAATCGACCCTTTCTCAAAGATTGTTGCAGAGCGAGTTTTTATCTTGCTCAGGAAATAACAAACGGTTTACACAAATCATCGCTCTCCGCAGCAACCCTGCCACAAGACTGACAAGAGAATTTCATCGCCGCAAGCTTCTCCTTACAAACATGAGTTGCAGCAACATCAGCCTCGCCGCAAAATGAGCAGGCAATGACCTCAACGGAAGGGTTACAAAGATGGCCGGGATCATCAGCCACGGCTCCACAATTTTTACAGGTATGAGCCATAACAAGCCTCCTTATTTGGGCGTAGATTAATAGTAAAATTCATTCCGATTTACAATGAGGATAATTCCGACAAGTGGCTTATGCAAAGTCCGAAACCTGAAAATGGAATCATATTCAGGTTCGTACCGAACATACCGGATATCCGTTTAAGACCCTAAGCAACCTCTACTGATTGTCAATGGCACCGCCACCCGGCATTCAGAAGGGGTGCCTGAACCAGCGTAACACCTGCGGCTATTTATCGGCCAGGGCTTCAATACTGACAAGAATTTCAACATCCTTGCCAACCACTCCAAGATTATAGAATTTGCCGTCACCGACTTTGTACGCCAGCCGATCAATGGTCACCTTGCCGTTGAAACCGATGACCTCCTTACCCTTGACTGCCGGGTGATCCTTTATCCCGGCAAGGGTCAGGGGGAGCAGTAATTCATATTCTACACCTTTCACGGTGAATTTCCCGAGGACCTCATACAGCCCATTCCCGGCAGCGGTAATCTTCGTGGATTCGAAGGTCATCAGCGGATATTTGTCGGTGTCGAAGAAATCCGCCGACTGAAGATGCTTGTCACGCTTGGCGACGTTGGTGTCAATGGAAGCTGTCTCTATCTTAAAGAAAAATTTGCTCTCGGCAAGGTTGTTGTGGTCAAACTTAACCTCTCCGCTATATTCATTGAAATGACCGCGAATTTTTGAATAAATGTGATCGACGGCAAAATAAAAGTTGGTATGTGCTTTATCCAATTCCCAGCTGCGAGCTGCTGCCGATAATGGCTGCGCACTGACAATGAATAAAAACAGGGCAAGGTAAATAACACTCAATTTTTTCATGATATCCTCCTCTGGAAGGTCATAGATTTAGGGATGAGATTCTCAAGTCCGTGTCAGGCAGTTGACAAAGAACCCCATAATTGTAATTGAACAGTAGTGAGCCCCTAGTCAAAAATCAAGTTTAATATCAAACTATCTTGCTGTCACTTTTTTCCAAAATAAATCAAAATCTTGATTAAGAAAACCATCACAAATACTATTGTCAGAATAATCAGCAATGCGATTCTTGGAACGCCTTGGGCAAACGAATCGGCGACAAATAAAACATGTACGGCTGCCAAACACAGAGCGAGATATCCGAGCGCCCTGTGAACCATTCGCCATTTTTTATAAATAAAACCAAGCTGTTGCCGAAAGAGCGAGGAAATCACCTGAGAAAAAATCATGAGGAACAGGACACCCCCAACCATCTCGGGCCAGTATTTTTTACCGATCGGCAGGTTGGCTATCCCTTCCGGCACCAGCACCAGGAGGATGTGCAAGGCCGCCAGGCAGCATAGGAGCATCCCATTTACTCGGTGCCAAGTCATGAGAGCTGCAATTCCAAATGTTGTTTCTAAAACCTTTCCCCGTACCCCGAGAAGAATCTGGATTATGAGGGATACCAGGGCGAACAGACCAACGAGCTGGCCCGCCCGCAGCAAGGTCTTGTCCATTCCCATCTTATACCAGAGGGTTTGGGATTCAAAAACGAAGGGAATAGTCAAGGCGAAAGCGACAATGGCAACGACAGTAATGATCAAAAAAGCCGCAAGTAATGGTCGTTTCATCGTTTCACCTATACCCCTGCTCTCTTTTTTTGGCGTCATACGCCACCTCCTTAAAGTCCTTACCAGATAATTGACTGCCTTTGTATACTGAAAATGT
>JBBQVT010000110.1:0-13678 GCA_038211245.1 Desulfobulbales bacterium
GCCGTTGATTTTCATCAAGGAGAGGCCAGCCTCAAGGTCATCAACGGCAGCGTCCGCACCCTCGGCCCCATATTTGCAATAGCTCATATTGAAAAGAGCGCAAATAGTTAAATAGGTTGAGGGAATGGATTGCGCGATGGCAAGGCCCTTTTCGAGCAAGGGCAGAGCCTCAGTAAATTTTTTGAGCCGGGTGTACACGGCTCCAGCAATGATGGCGTTGAAGGCGATATAAAAAAGACCGGCTGAATTGTTGCGACGTCGGATGGATTCGGTGATTTTTTCAAGTGCCGCAACGGCATAGCCGGTTAGTGCCAAACCAAAAGCCTGCCATTGGAGAAGTTGGCTCTGCATATGATCGGTTGCGGCGGTGGAAGTTATGTCCCAGCCTTTATCCAGCAGCTCAAGTGCCTGTTTTGGGTAACCCAGAGAGAAGAGATTTCTGCTGCCCCAGACAAACAGGTAGGGGGCTGCGACCGTTTGGTCTATTACATTATGGTTGATTTAGTTTTGCAAGGCCAGCTGTTGCGTATGGAAATTATGGTGATCACCGACCATTGACAGGTAGCAGAGATTCATGATTCTCATGGTCAATTTGTTCGACTCACCAACCAGCGGATCATTAAAGAGCGAGAAGCAGACTTCAGCCTCGCGGAGATACTTGGCGAGATTTCCGGACAATAGTTCAATATATCCCTGGATGAAACGCGCGGAAGCTATGAAGTTGCGAAGGTCATATCGGGCGGCAAGGGTGCTGGCCATCTGAATATAATGACGAGCCTTATCCATTTCGCCGCTAAAGAAACAGTAGCCGGAGGCGAGATTCCGGGCAGTCATAACAATTATTGGTAAGGGGAGCGAGGCCTTGTTATTCTCCAACAAGGCCTCGGTCCTTGGCAGTAATTGGGAGCCTTCTGTGTACTTGCCGGAAATGACGAAATGGTAATAAATGGTTTGCGAAAGAGCGATCAATTCCCCAGTCACCTCGCCTGTTTCTTGAAAATGTCCGCGCACCCGATTAAAAAACGGCAAAGTCGTTTGCGGCATAAAATCGACAAGGAGGAGACCGGCATAGAGGGTCAGCCAGTTATATTGAAAGAGGATGTCGTCGGGAAGAGTCTGCAGCAGGGTGAAAATGGTAAGCGTCCGGTTTTTGGCAATGAGGCTCATTCCTTTTTCTTTAAGAATGGCTTCCATCGCTTGGAAATCGCCGGCGTTTTTATAGCACGTCAGGGCTTTTTCCGTCATGTCACGATCGAGATAATACCTGGCTTCGGATAAATAAATGTCGGCAATTTCGGTTTCAGACAAATGTGCTCTGGCCCGCTGTTGGAGAAATTCTTGAAAGAAATGGTGGAAGCGGAAAACTTGTTGTTGGTCATCGAGGTTATAAATAAAGAAATTTTCTCTAGCCATTTTCGAGAGTGTCTCTGAAAAACGGTCTATCCCGGAGATTTCAGCAGCGAGATCGGCAGGGATTTCATGCAAAAAAGAGAGCTTAAGAAATGTAAAGTGGAGATTTTCGGGAATCTGGGCGAATATTTCGTCCTGGAAGTAGTCGAGCATATGACCGGTTGATGGTACTCCTGAGACTGCGGCGGCCGAAGACTTTTGCCAAAATTTACTTCGCCCGGAAATGGGATGGCTGGCGAGGATAATTCCCATGATCCAGCCGTTGGTGATACGCTGTATTTCGCGGGCCTCCTGCCTGCTGATATCGCGTTTTAAAACAGTGTTGTAAAGGGTTTCGATTTCTTTATTGTCAAGAGCCAGGTCGGCGGTGTTAAGGTAGGCGATGTTTGCTCCGTTACGAATAGTTTTGCATTTTATTTCAAGAGGATGTCTGGAAATAAAAATGAAGTGCACCTTCGGTGGAGAGGTATCTACCAGATGTTCCAAGAGGCTGATCGTCAAGGTCCCAAATTGTATGAGATGAAGATCATCGAAGACCAAGTAGATATCTTTTTTAAGGTAATTTTCGAGATCGCGAAGGAGGAGATTGGCGCAGCGGGTCAGATCCAGGGGGCCGACACTGCCTTCGGTTAAGATACTTGCCAGTTGCGGCGATTTGAAGCCGGGGAGGTTGTTTGAGAGGTTGCCGAGCAAGGAAGATAACAAAAGCACTGGGTCGGAGTCTTCCGGACCAATCTGATACCAGATGGAAATGTTGCCTGTGGAATTTATAAACTGTGCGGCAAGGGTTGTTTTCCCTTGTCCGGCCTGCGCTTCTATAATGATTATTTTCTTGTTGTGCCGTTGGTCGGGGAATTTTGATTTGAGAAGATTGGTTCTGAGTAGAGACTGGGAGTGATCGATATGCGGTGAATAGAACTTGTTTGATGGTAAGGCAGAGTCGACAAAGCTCTCTTCATGTTTCATGGTTCACCAAGGTCTTTGTATTTCAGGTTTTTTGATAAAGCAAGAGTTTCTTGCACACCGTCCTGACTATATTAGCGTCTTTTGAGGTAAGAGTGATCCGGCTGAAAAATCGACGAATATTAGTCATCCAATAGGTATGACTCACTTCATTCAGAAAATCAATCGAATAAAGCGATTCTTCGAGATAGGTATACATACTTTCCAATTCATGGGTAGTCGCCAGATGTGGGGCAACGGTCATATCTTTTTGCGCATGGACAATGCCATAATAAATTTCATAGCAATGAATTGCCACCGCTTGAGCGAGATTCAGTGACGAAAAATCAGCGGTTGGAATTGCTGAAGCCATTTGACAATACTTCAGGTCATCGTTGGTCAGGCCGGTATCTTCAGGGCCAAAGAGTATTGCCACCTGGTTGGTGGCCAGGGAGGGGAGAAGGACATCCACCAGTTCCCGTGGGGTTTTTTCGACACTTCTTTGCCGGCCTCTCCTGGCGGTTGTGCCGACCACAATGGAAAATTCGGCCAGGGCTTCCGCCAGATTATGATAAATCTCCAGATTATCAATAAGATGAGCTGCCTTATGTGTAGCCATTTTCGCCATCGCTTCACGGTCCGGAACGTCGTCTCTGACGATAATAAGGCGGGTAATCCCCATATTCCAAGCAATTCTTGCAGCGGCTCCGATATTCTCAGGTATTTTCGGACGGACGAGGACGATAGCGAGGTGCGACAGAAGCGCTTGCGGGTCCATATACTTAATTGGTTGGGCCGGTTGCCAAGGTGAAATTCAACCTGCGTCGGGGGTGGTCGATATCGATAAGGGTGACCCTGAGCGTGTCGCCGATTCGGTAGGTTTTGGCGGTAATTTCACCAAACAATCGATGGTTTTTGACATCGAGAAGATAACAGTCGTCGGTAAGGCGCTCAATGGCAAGAGAGCCGCTGATACAATGATCAGGAATCTCAAGGAAAATGGCTGAGTCATTGACGCCGGAGATAATGGCATCAAAAGAGTCACCAAGATGGTTTTGCATATAATGGATTTTCAGTCTTTCCTGCATTTCGCGTTCGGCCATGATTGCGTTTCTCTCCCGGGCGGAAAGAAATTCTCCGGCTTCCTTGAAAGACAGTTTTGCTGTCTTTGGTGGTTTTTTTCGTACCGGGTTTTCCAACAGGCGGAGAAGGGTGCGATGGACAATGAGATCCGGATAGCGACGTATGGGGGAAGTGAAATGGGTGTAGTCGGAAGAGGCTAGACCGAAATGGCCGACGTTTTCCGCGGCGTACTGCGCTTGTTTCATGCTGCGCAACAGGAGGTTGTTGATAATATATTCGTATTTCGAGTCCTTACAGATGTCAAGTACTTTGGCGAACCAGGCGGAACTGTCCTCGTGTGGCGGCAGATGCAGGCCGAGTGTTTTTGCAAAGGCGATAAAATCTTTGGTCTTTACAGGATCGGGCGTCTCGTGTACGCGATAAAGGGCCGGAACCATTCTTGCTGTCGCGAGTTCGGCGACGGCTTCATTGGCTGCAAGCATGAACTCTTCAATAAGTTGGTGGGCAAAATTCCTTTCAATTCTGGTAATTGCTGATACTTCTCCAGCATCGTTCAGAGTAAATTCCGCTTCCGGCAGGTTGAAGTCGATGGAACCACGCTGTCTTCTCTTGTGCTGCAGAGCCATTGCCAGCTCTTGCGCCCATTTTAACTGGGTGAGAAACCCTTTATACAACTTGCGTACGGCCGGATCTTTATCGATGAGGATTTGTTTGACGATGGTATAGGTGAAGCGTTGCTTGCTGCAAATCACCGATCGGGTGAAACGTTTGCTTTGCAATATCCCGGATCGGTCAAAGTCAAGAATTGCCGAAACCGTCAGCCGGTCTTTCCCGGGAACCAGGCTGCAGAGGTCGTTGGACAGCCTTTCCGGCAGCATGGGGATCACTCTGCCCGGGAAATAGATGGATGTGCCTCTGGCATACGCTTCCTGATCAATAGCCGATCCGGGAACAACAAAATGGCTGACATCGGCTATCGATACATGGAGGCGAAAACCTTGTCGGGTCTTCATAACGCATATCGCATCATCGAAATCCTTGGCGGTCTCGCCGTCGATGGTAACATGTGCGGTTTGCCGCAGGTCTTCCCGGTTTTCTTCAGGTTCAATGAGACTTGAGAGCTTTGCCACTTCCTGTTGCACTTCGTCACTGAAGAGGTGGGGGAGGTCGAATTTTTCAACGACCAAGCGCAGTTGCGTGTCGATTTTGTCACCTCCGCCCAACACTTCCAGGATTTTTCCAGACAATATCCGGGCCGGTCGCGCCTCTCTTGTGAACTGCACGATAACCGCATCACCATCAAGTGGATTGCATCCATTGTAGTCGTCGATTTTAATGGTAAATGGAAATCGTGCGTCATCCGGAAACACCATAGCGGTACGCTGATCTTTTTTGAAAATTCCGGCAATCCGGTCGCTGCCGTGCGCAGTTACCTGTAGGACAACGGCTTCAGGGCGAAGATCCTTGCGAGTCCGCAACACCCGGATCAACACCCGATCTCCATGTTGTGCGCTGCCCATGGCGCTTGGGGAGATAAACGGATCACGGGCGAAAGTAGCACTTTTGCCGTGCTGTTGCACCGGACTGACAAAGCCAAAGCCTTTCGGGTGTTGGATCAACTGCCCTTCATAGATAGGCGCATTGCGGTTGATTGTATATAACCGTTTGCCGCTTTTGGTGATGAGGCCTTCCTGGAGCAGAGAATCAACGGTCTTGGCGAGGTCTTTTGCCTTGCCGCCTTCTTGTCTGAGATAATTTTCTATTTCCGCAAGCGATACGGCGTCCTCAGCAGAATAGAGGAAGCCAAGCAGAAGATTTTCAGATCTACTGCTTGGCTGCTTGTCACCCTTCTCATTCCATGGTGATCGAGGTTTGTTGCTTTTGGATTTTTCAGGGGATTTTCTTTTTTTTTGCATTTTCTCTTTTTTCTTTTCGCTGGCAGGTTAATTTTGTTAAGCTGCCAGCCATTGTACTGATCCAGTTTATCTGGGTGTGAGCCGCATGGCGGAAGAACAGGAAATATAGCCATACGCCATTTCTAATTTTGTACATTTTAAGTATCCTAAGAATTAAGTCTATAGCTGTGGACTGTTATAGGAACAAATTGGGGGGTGGATGGGCCGTATTGCTTTTGACCTAGAGATATACCGCAACCAGATGCGGGCGCTCATTGCCGAAAAACCCGGAGAAGATATTTTCTGGCAGGCACTTGATTTTGCAGTCGAGGCTCATACCGATCAATGGCGCAGGTCCGGCGATGCCTATATTCTCCACCCCTGCAGTGTGGCAAAGATTCTTGCCGAGGAGATGGATATTACCGATCCGGAAATTCTTGCCGCGGCCCTCCTGCATGATACAGTCGAAGACGTCCAGGAGGTAACTGAGGAAGTCGTTGGGCAAAAATTCGGCAGTTATGTCCAGGCGATTGTCGAGGGATGCACCAAGGTTACCCACGTTTCCGGTGATAAACAGGCCAACACGCAAAATACCCACCGGAAAATATTTACCGGTGCGGCCTTGCGACCGGAGGTTATGTTGGTAAAACTTGCCGACCGCCTGCATAATCTTCGGACTCTGCGCGCAATGCCGAAAGACAAACGGCAGCGGATTGCCGACGAGACCATTGATATCTATGCGCCACTCGCCACCGTTTTCGGACTTTTTAATATGAAACGGGAGATGTATAACCTGGCCCTGCTTTATAAATATCCGAAACAGGGGGCAAAACTTAACAATCAAATTCGTCAGCTGGCAAACGATCCCGTCGGGCAGACGATAGTCGATGAAATAACTCAAAATGCCGAGAGCAAAAACCTCGATTGTCGCATAACCATCAGAACAAAAAATCTCTGGGCCTATTATGATGTTGCCAGTCGCATTCTGGTACAGCGAATAGATACCCCGCTGGAGATCCTTATCGCCGTCGATGATGTGCAATCCTGCTATAATGCGCTGGGGATTGTCAATCAAACCTTTCGGCCGATTCCCCGAGCCATTCGCGACTTTATTGCCAATCCCAAACCTACGGGATATCAGGGTTTACATGCTCGGGCAATCATTCAGGGGCAAAAATTTCTCTTCAAGATCCGCACCGATGAGATGGCCCGGAAAGCCCAGCGAGGGATCTTCAGGAACTGGAGTTCAAAATCTGGAAAACAGGGGCGGTTTATTCGCGAGATTCAAGAAATGTTCGATGTTCTTGGCTCCGAAGATTCAGTATCCTACAGGGATGTCATCGCTGCCAGCGGCATAAAGGAAATATATACCTATACACCGCAGGGGGACTTGATCTGTCTCCCGGTAACCTCCACTGTTCTTGATTTTGCCTTCCAGGTACATACTGAAATAGGACAAACGTGTCTTGGGGCAATGATCCGAAATAAGAGAGTTCCCGCCGACCATGTTCTTAAAGACGGTGACATGGTGCGCATAATACGAGGAGAACAGCATATCCGGTTTGAGCAGCAAATGTTGACGTTGTGCAAGACTCCCAGGGCACGCGGTGAATTGGCAAGAGGTTTTAAAATTCGTCGTCGCAAGGTGAGTCGGGAGGTGGGCTTTTCCATGCTTCGTCAGGAAATGCTGCGCTATGGTATACCCTTCGACATTCTGACCGACAGAGATGCCCCACTTCTTTTGGAGAACTATGCCTTATCTACCTTGGATGATCTTTATATTCGTATTGGTGAGGGGCGTGTCCGCTTGCAGGAGGTTATCGAAGACATCAAGAATATTCTTTATGGCGGAGTTTCTCCTCTGCTTGCTCCGACCGGTGCCTTTAATAAAATTCAATTGACCACTCTTGATCCAGTCTCGGTCAAACTCTCCTCATGCTGCAAACCCAATCCCACTGCCAAGGATAACTGCGCTCTGTTGACACCCAAGGGGCTCTCGGTTCACCATAAAAATTGCGAACGGTTTCGGGATCTTGACTTCCAACGGGAGGACGCGGTAAACATCACCTGGAAAATCCGGGACACCCACGTGCGCAAGCCGCAAATCCTCCATATCCTGAGGGCCACCAGAAAAGATATAATGCAGGTCGTCGGTTCTGCCCCGGAAGAGATGGAGATGCATAGCCTGGAAATCCTCTCCAGCTATTCTTCTCTTAATCCGGCGTGGCAACTTTCTTTTAGTATTCCAAACCTTTATATTCTACAGAAGGTCCTGCGCCATTTCGATAAATCATATATTCCCTATGAATTCTACCTTGACTGCTGAGCTCGGTGCTCAGGGTGTGGGTTTGTCCTTGCTGGTTTCCGCTGTCGTCCTCTTGTTGTAATGAGCAAGCACCTTACTGAGCATCGCCGGGAGGTCGTCCGGCATCCTGGAACTTCTCTGGAGCTGGGTAAGGGTTTTCTCCAATGTCAATCTCTCACCCAAGAAAATATGTCGTAAAATAAGGGATATAAGCCTGGTTATAGTGGTCAGATTAGAAATCCGTGACTGCAGGTGCTGGTCACGATCAAAGGCCGTTGAAGCAAAGATTTCCACAGGATTTCCATCAAGTTCACTCACCGAGACATACCAGGTATTTCGTTCTCGATCGATGGTGCGATAACGTACTGCATCAAGAACATCGGGCATTTCCTGTTCAATTGGTTTTTTCTGGGCTTCCGATATTGTAGAAGTGCCGGAAATATTCATTAATTTCATGGCACAGTCGGGGTTTTTGCGCAGAGTGTCGACCAGGGTCAGGCACTCTGCACAAAGACGATCTTGTCCTTGGTCGGTGAGTTCTTGCTTTTCCCCGCAGGCGGTACACTGCTCATTGTACGTTTTAGCTGATGGCGATGTCTTTCTTCCAGTTTTCATAAGGTGTGATATCGTGAATGTAATTTTTGAGATGGATCTGAAATTCCCTGCCGCTTATTTCTCTTGCCCCAAAACGTAATAAATGATCGGTGGTCATCTGGCAATCAACCATTTGAAAATTTTCTCTTTTGAGGAAAGAGAGCAAATCAATTAAAGCAAATTGGGAAGCGCATTGTATTCTGGAGAACATCGATTCGCCAAAAAAAACTCGCCCCAGGGTAATGCCGTATAAGCCACCGACCAAACGATTCTCATGCCAGCATTCAATAGAATGGGCAAAACCCATACGGTGCAACTCCGTATATGCAGCCTGCATCTCCTCGGTGATCCAGGTTTTGTCCCCTGTCTCTGTTCGAATAGCAGCACACTCCTGAATTACCAGGGGAAACGCACAATCACGGGTAATTTTAATACGGGAATTGCGAAAATAGCGTTGCAGCCGTCTGGGGACTCTGAATTCATCGGGAAAAAGCACCAATCTGGGGTGGGGAAACCACCACAGTAAAGGATCACCCTTGGAATACCAGGGGAAGATGCCGCGGCTGTAAGCTGCTAGGAGTCTTTGTGGGCGGAGATCACCGCCGATTGCCAGCAAACCGTTTGTTTCTGCAAAATCAGGGGGTGGGAAGCTGATGCGCTTGGTAAGCTGAAAGACGGGCATGGGGCGATGAGGAGAAAAGAGGTTGTTTGAGAGACAAGCATATCGTTTTATGGTTATGAAGACTCTACCACTAATGGTTGGAGAAGAAAAGCAGCGGAAAATCAGTAAACAGCCTGAAGAGTGTTGGGATGGTGCGGCGGCATTGGCAATTCCTTGAAGAACATGAATAAAAAACAGCGAATCTGCCGCCAATTATCAGAAACCGGTAATACTATTTTTTTTTATTGAGCGAGTGTAGTATCATTCTTTGCGAAATCGTTGGAAAAAGCCACCTTTGAAATTGATATAACAAAGAATCCCGTTTGTCGGGGTTGGATGTTCACTGATAAACATGACCGAAACTGAAAAAAATACAGACAATACAACGAAGTCCCCTTTTCAAGATGCAACACTTCTTGAAAATTTCTATGCCGGTGCCGGTCGCGGGGAATTGCTCGTGCGGATGCAGGGTGCCGTGGAAAACGGGGTGCCGCTCATGGTGATTTCCGGTGGCGAAGGGAGCGGCAAAACGATGATGTGTCGGATGCTTGAACGTGAGTGTCCATCTTCCATTATTGTCGTTTTCTTCCCCGTTACAGTAGAATCTTTTGAAGATGTCGTGAGAATAGTTGCCAAGAAGTTAGGTCTAGAGTTGTCGGCCGCCGATGAAGGAAAGACTATTGATGCGACCATCGAACGGATAGTTGCGTACTTATTGCGGCAATCAAAGGAACTTCTGATTATCTTTGATGAGGCCGAGGATATCTATCTGGCAACCCTGGAAAGGATTCGCCGGATGTTGGACCGGATAACGGCATCCGGCGTGCGTATGCGGATCCTTTTTTCCGGTCGGAAAACCTTTCTTGAGAATTGCGAACAGCTTTCTATGTGTGATTTTCGCAACACCAAAGATCTGCATTTCGATCTCTTGCCCCTCACTGAACAGGAAACTTCCGACTATCTGCGAACCTGTTCGGAACGTTTGCCGATTTCCGAGAGGGGGAAGGTTTTTAATGATGAAGTGGTAAGGAATATTCATAGCTTGGCCAAAGGGAAATTCCCGAAGATAAATTTCCTCGCCAACGAATCCCTGCGCTCACACGGGGATGATACGTCCTTTATGGTGTTGCTTGACAGTGTAAACGATGCGGCTGAAGCAGAAGAGGACAAAGAAGAGACTGGACGACCCCGCATGGGTCGCGCACTTGCCGCTATGTGGTGGATCGGTGGGGCTCTCTGTACTTTGTTGCTGCTGTTTTTTTTCTTTAATCCGGGAGATGAACGGCGGGCAATAAAGCCGGTTCCTTTACCGTCAGCAACCGACAACGCAAAGGCCGAGGCGACTCAGATTGGAGGCACCCCGCAACAACCGGATATACGGCCACAAGCGCAAGAGGAAACGCAGCCTGCCGGCCAAGAGCATGAGCTTTCAAAACAACAGCCTGAAATGCTGGAGCAAAAGGTTGCAAGTGCGCCGGAGGTTGGCCCATCAGTAGCCGTCGAGGCAACCGGCAGTGCGGAAAAGATACAAGAAATATCCTCACAGATCCTGGCACCGGTCCAATCGCCGCCCAAGAAAGAGATAGAGCCACTGCCGGCACCTGTCCGGAATAAGGTTGGGACCGCCTCTGAAATCAAGGTGCCGGAGCTGCGGCCGATCCCGCCCTTGAAGGTCAAGCCGGGATCGGCATCCGAGCCGGCATCCGGCACAGTAAAAGTGTCCCCTCGAACGGAGGTTCAGGAGACTGCCGGCGCCATTGCTCACTTGACAGTCGATCAACTTTACCAGAAACGATTGCATGCCGGAACTGCCTGGGTAAGTGGTGAGAAGAATGACAAATTTACCGTTCAGCTCATGGTGCTGACCGCAAAAAATGCCGAGTTAAATCTCAAGAAGATGCTTGCTCAACCCAATTATCGCCAGGAGGCCGGCAATTTTTTCATCTTCAGAAAAAATGGATCTCCTGAGGTAGTGTTGGTGTTTTACGGTGAATATTCAACCATTGACCAGGCCCGTTTGGCACAAAACAGCCTCCCCCAGTTCCTCCGGGACCATCAACCCTATGCTGTTTCCGTTAAAGGGGCCCTCGCCAAGGTAGGAAAATAGAAGACATTGGGGAAAGCAGGAAGGCAAAAAGGGGTGCTACAGGTATTCTGTGGTACCCCTCTTTGTTGTTGGGTGAGAAGATCTAAATCTTGAAGTTGTCTACAATAAGCTTGAGCACCGAGGCCAGTTTCTGCAAATCTTCAGCGCTTGCTTTTACATCATTGCTTCCCTCTGAAATCTCATTTGAAGCAGTATTGACAGTCGAAATATCTTTGGCGATTGAAGTTGCCACCACCGAACTCTGACTGACGTTTTCATTGACCTCACCCATGCCTTGGGAGGCTTGGGCGATATTATTGGCAATTTCCTGGGTTGCTGAGGATTGCTCGCCAACAGCTGTGGAGATGACCGCCACAATTTCATTGATACTATGAATGACCTCGGATATTTGTTGGATCTCTTTTACTGTTGTCGAGGTGGTTTCTTGCATTTCCCAGATCTGCGCTTTAATGCTCTGTGTGGCCGTGGCAGTTTGTTTTGCCAGTTCTTTTATCTCGTTTGCGACCACTGCAAAGCCTTTTCCTGCTTCGCCGGCTCTGGCCGCCTCGATGGTGGCGTTGAGTGCCAGGAGATTGGTTTGGTCGGAGATCTCATTGATGGCCTCGGTTACCTTGCCGATGGCCTGCGCCGCTTTACCCAGTTCGGCCATTTTGGCTGTGGTGGAGAGAGCTTTTTCCACCGCAGAAAGCGAGATGGTGTGCGCCTGCTGGGCATTACTGGCGATCTCGCCGATAGTCGCTGTCATTTCTTCAGCGGCGGTGGCCACCATGGAGGTATTGGTGGTCGACTGTTCCATGGCGGCGGCGACATTATTCAAGTTGGCGGTCATTTCTTCGGTGGCAGTGGCGACATTACCTGCCCGCCGCGAGGTGTCCTTCGAATTGGCCGACAGTCTGTCGGCGGTTTTATACAGATCGTTGGCAGAGGCATCAATGGAATGGGTGTTATCGGCAATCTGTCCGATTATGCCCTGTAATTTCTCGATGAAACGGTTGAAATAGGTTGCCATGTCGCCGATCTCATCGGAACTGGCCACATCAAGGCGTTTGGTCAGATCGCCTTCGCCCTCGGAAATGTCTTTGAGCATGTTTGCCGTACGCCGGATCGGACCAACGATCCCTCGGGTGATGAAAAAAATCAGTGTTATGCTCACTAAAAGGCCGACAATTCCACCAATAAAGAGAATTCTGCTGGAACTTTTGAGAATGCTTTCAACACTGTTGGCGCTCTTTAAAGTCTCATCAATTCCCGCAACAGCGGTGGCTTCCGCCGATGCTGATACGGCATTTCCGACAGTGCTGCGTTTTTTTCCGAGTTCAGTCAAAGAGACAGAGCTTGCCACCAGCTTCTTCATATTTGTACTATAGCTGGAACTGGCCATTCTGATGTCTTCCAGCTGTGCCATGCTGGCCTTGCTGCTTTTCTTCTGGATTGCCTTTAAGAGGTTTTCCATTTCTTCGAATTTTTTTAATGACTTTTCGATTATCTGCGGATCCTTGGTCAGCTGACCCTTGAACGTATCCAGCTGGATAACATACCCGAGCTGTATCACGTCATTCATGTCACCGATCTTTTGCAGCTGCTCCTTTAAGGCTGTCGGATTAATCTCTTCTTGTTTCTTTACGGCGGTCAGCGCGCTGTTTTGATCATCAATAAAAGAGAGACAGGCCTCCATAAATTCCAGAGCAGCCGACTCGAGTTTTTTGCGGATGACCTTAATTTCCTTCCCGGTCTTTTCGGTTTCGTTTACCAGTGATTCGTATTCCAAAAGGCGGACTGAGGCCTCGGCAGCATTTTCTTTAAGAACCTTGAGCTCCGGGAAGTGCGTGGTTAACTTATCGGCTTCCTGGAGATTTTCCTTCACTTTCTGCAAATGTCCACGGGAAGAAGTCAGGAGCGCATCATCGTAAACAATGTCATAGCCATTCATTGAGGAAATGGCCCGCGATGCGGCACGTTCAACAGAGCTTGCGATCTGTGTTTCAGGCATGCATCATTCCAGCCTCGTTAGCCTGCATACTATTGAGGTGGCCACCCGTACTTACACCAATGATGCCATAGGGCAGAACAAATTGTCAAATGGACCAGGCACATTTTTTTAAAAAATCAACAGTATTGCGGTGCCAAGGGCCTGGCAACAGGAAAGAAAGAATAGCAGCGGGAAAAACAGCAGATGGACCCTGACTATCGGAGAGGTTTATCCGAGGGGGACAAATTAAAGGGATTGCGGGGCATTTTGCGAGGCAATTTCTCTCTCCGCACTTCCTACCCTTTTACCGCACCCATGGTCAGACCCTTGACCACATATTTCTGGAAAATCATAGTCAGGATAATTGCCGGAGTCATGATTGCTACAGCAGCGGCCATTACGCCGCCCCAATCAACTTCGGCATAGGAAAGGAAGTTGTAGACCGCGATGGGCAGCGTCTTGGTTTTTTCCATACTGAGAACCTGGGAAAACATAAAATTGTTCCAGGAGAAGATGAAAGACAGGGTTGTTGCGGTAATAATGCCCGGCCCCGACAGGGGAAGAATGATGGCAAAAAAGGCATACTGCCGAGTTGCTCCGTCGACCATTGCCGATTCCTCCATCTCGCGCGGTATGGTGTCGAAATAGGTGGACATGATCCACACGACAATGGGCAGGGCGATAAGCATATGGCTGAGGATCAGGGCGATAT
>JBBQVT010000111.1:0-13655 GCA_038211245.1 Desulfobulbales bacterium
TTGCGTAACCAACGGAGATCTGATTGCTGGATGAGTCGACCTTGGCATGTAATTGCTTCATTCATGCCAAGGATGTTACCATGGACGAATCAGTTAGTCCCGACAAAAATCAGAGTAGAAAAAAATGACCTGAATAGTTACCGAATCTTTATCATAAATTCCTTCTTGAATAAATCGATTTTCATCAATATCTTTGACCAATGATTCATAACCTCTTCATATTGAACACATCCTCACTTCGTCCATTCATATTTCTCTTGATGATTAAAAATTTCTGATGTACTTCACAGTCGACAGGGTTTTGGCCCTTATCGGTGGCGAAGAACTTGAAATCGACTGATTTTGCAGTATCTTGCCGGATGTTTCAAGTTGGGTTACGTACCCGTGTACAGCCGAAGGTGCGCGCCGAAGATTATTCACATTCACCCTCGACCGTAATGAATACTCCCGTTGCCGATCTTGACATGCTGCTTTCCACCATGGAGCCTGTTCTCAAGTCTGGAGTCTATGTGTTTATTTCTACTAAAAATCAAGAGCTTTTGAGGGACGTCGAAGTCTTTGCCATGGTACGCGAACCAGAAGGAATGTCTGCGGTATTGCTGGAATCCGATGCCATTGCCCTTGGCCTGCCCATTATACTCCGGGCAGCTTGGATAATTCTTACGGTTCAGTCGGATTTGCAGGCGGTTGGCCTTACCGCCGCATTTTCCAAGGCGCTTGGTACTGCCGGGATCAGTTGCAACGTTGTGGCCGGTGCCTGGCATGACCACATCTTTGTCCCGGCAAAACTGGGCGAGGAAGCCGTTGCAGTGCTCCGTGAGCTCCAGAAAAAATACCTGGAACATCATGGAAAATAAAGCGTTTCAACCAGGCATTTATCTTGAACGTATTCATCATTTGGAACACGTGCCTCTTTCTGAAGCGGGCCTTGCCGACCTTCACCGCGCCCAGGTTTGTACTATTCCTTTTGAAAATTTTGGTATTTCCCTCAATGTCCCCTATGCGGCGTTGCCTCCGCTTCAGCCCCAAAATCCCGAAAAAATAAGGAGTATTGGTTTTTAAAAGAAGATCAGACTGTGAGATGTGCTGACATCTTTGCTTGTATCGATAAAAAGGAATGCTTATTCTTTAGAAAATTTGGCAGGCTAATTATTTTAACAAATACTCTTGAGAGGAATTCTACTATGTCTACGTACGAACATGCAAACCCGATAACATTACCCCAGGCCAGGCGAGAGGCTTCGACCATATTTCTTGCTAAAGTATTCAATTTGATGACAATCGGTTTGGCAATTACCGGCATTGTCGCCTTTCTTACCGCTAATACCGGCTTGGCGGCGATCATCATCGGCAGTCCCCTTTTCTTGATTCTGATCCTGGCAGAGCTGGGGCTGGTGTTCTACCTATCGGCCAGGGTGGAAAAGATTCAGGCGGCGACAGCCTCGGGGCTTTTCATTGGGTACTCGGTGCTGAACGGCCTCACCCTGTCGGTGATTTTCCTCGCCTATACCCACACCTCCATTGCCGGCACTTTTTTTATCGCGGCTGGGATGTTCGGGGCCATGGCGGTGTATGGCATGGTCACAAAACGTGATCTTTCAGGGTTCGGATCGTTTCTTTTTATGGGATTGGTAGGCATTATTATTGCTTCGATTGTCAATATCTTTCTGCAGAGCTCAAGCGTTCACTGGGCGATTTCTTTTTTGGGCGTACTGATTTTCACCGGACTAACCGCCTACGATGTGCAGAAGATAAAGAGAATTGGCGAAGAAGGCCTAATGGCCCAAGGCGACGAACTCGTCCGCAAAGGCACCGTTATGGGCGCACTAACTCTCTATCTTGATTTTATCAACCTGTTCCTCATGCTCCTGCGCTTCTTCGGTGGCAGCAGGGATTAATTTGCGAGGTAGGGCTTTGCCCGATAGTTGAGAATGGTGCCTTAGGTCAAGCCGACAATCTTCTCCAGGCGGGCAATCTCCAGAAGAACTTCCTGCCGCTCCTCTTCGCCGAGATTGGCGTGCTGTAACTTATTCTGCAGGGCAAGGAGGATCATCTCCGCGCGGTATTCGTTGCAGGTATATTGACCGGGGACGCTGTCAGAGTGGTCGTTCATGGTGTCGTCTGGGAAAGAAGCAACCAAAGATAGAAAAAGATCAAGAGCCTGTTACCGTCAGAATTTTTCGGCAGGACGCCTCTCCGGTATATAAACCTCGGGAATCGCGTCGTCGTTCCAATGCTTCGAGACATACAGCCGGCAATAGCAGCTACCGAACTCCCGGACATCTGCTTCCCGGTATTCGCAGGGGCAGATGATATCCCGATCCGCCTTGGCATCCTCTTGGGCCAGGCGGCAGGGGCAGCACATATAGCCGTAACGATCCTTGTTTTTCAGCAAAGCGTCAAGGAGGAATATGGTTTTTTCCATATCCCGGTTGAAAGAGTAACCCTTGGCTTCATTGATTTTTTGTAATTGCCGATAAAGGTTTTCTGCATTCATGGTTTCTGCCCCAGTTCTTCCATCAGTAAGTCTTTTTGATAACCAATGATCGCTTTGCCGTGAATAAAAGTCACCGGGAAGGCCCTTTGGGGATTGTGCGGTGCCATCCGGCGCAACAACCCCTCCCGTTCCCCTGTTGCCAAGAGATCAACATCGGTCACCTCGAACGGGATCTTATTCCATTTCTAAATCAAGATGGGAACGAAAAGGCAAGCGAGCAGCGACGAGACAGTACAAAGAAGTACGGCGAGGAGCCGCACAGCGCAGCCGCTGAAGTTAACGCTTGATTTAGAAATGGAATTAAGGGTTGTCAACAGATCTCTCAGTGCCTTACACTGAGGACAGGTGGTCAAGCACCAGAATCTTTATTATTGGGTGATCCATTGTCGTTCTTCAGCTTTTAATACAGGGAATCGAGACTTCCAGTATATTATATTAATCCGAGCAGATAGGACCGAAGATTAGTGGCTGCGCCAGTCAATCCAAGTTTTTTTCTGACCTGCTTGCGATGAAAATCGATAGCGCTGACAGAAATCTGTAGAACATTAGCAATTTCAGCGCTGCTTCGGCCTTCCCGGACCATGGTCGCAACCTTGATCTCTTGGGGTGTGAGAATAGTATTGAGTCCAACCAATCGGTTGAGAAAGGGTGAGGTGATCTCATTCAAACGCTCCTCAATGATTTCCACCATGGTCCGTTCGCGTTTGCCCAGCCGGGTTTCCATAAGCTGCTGAATGTATGGCAAGACCAAGGTCCTGACATTGCTCAGCATATTTTCTTCCAGGTGGATTCGGTCCTTTTGCCGGTGTTCAAGGAGCACCTTGAGGGCGATATTGCTCTCCGCCAGTTTCTCCGTCTGGTCCCTAAGATTCTGTTCCTTTGCTGCAAGATCGCGGTGTACCAGCATCAGTGGGGTGATATTTTCGTGGGACATCACCGCCTTGTTCAGCTCCGGATCTCGGAATTTGACAACCCGCAGGGCGAACCAGCGTTCCTCGGTCGGCGAGTGACAAGGATAATTGACAAAGAATTCTTCTATCTCACCGCGAAATACCTGGCGTATCCCGGCAGCTACCACTGCGGGTTCGTCAAAAGGCTCTTTGCTGGCTTTGTCGCAAGTCTCCAGGTAGTTCAGACCGACACATGACGGTTCGATGCGAATACCGTTGACCATTCCGAAATCCTTCCAAGCCCGGTTAGTCTCAAGAATCAAACCGGTTTCATCAAGTATCGCCACATGCGCTGAGATTGAGTCTAGGGCAACCCTGTAAATATCCAAGTGACCTCCCGCAATATTTTAGAGAGTAACAATGAGTGATAGTTTTCACTATCAAAATCTAATCATTTCTTAATAGTTTGGCCAAGAGGAAAGAAGCCAACAAAAGTGGATCCGAGCCCAGCGTCTCGCGACGGTGCTTTCCCCGGATGGCGGGGTTCGGCTTCAGGGGGTCGGAGGAAAAATACAAAAGAGTTCCTTGAATAGGTAAGGTTTTTGCATTATCATAGTCGGTGAGTTAAATAACCCCTTTCAGAAGGTGAGGATATGGCAAGGTCAAAGTGCCCATCGTGTGAATATCACGAGTTTGAGGCTGTTCACGTCACAACAAAAAGCGGGCAAAAATTCTGCCTGATTCAATGTGTCGCATGTGGTACTGTAGTCGGCGCGCTTGATGAGGTGAAAATCACTAATGTAATCAAAAGCGCTGAAAAGAAACTGGCAAAATTCCTGGAAAATCTTAATCGCAAAGTAATAAACGTCTGCAACCGGAAAAATTTCTGAAATCTCGCCCGAGTTTTCGACTGCATGTGCTAATCCATATAGACCGGAAACCTTCCATCCGGTATACTTGATATATAAAGAAGAGTCCTCCGATCTCCGCCTTTTATCAATTGTTTTTGAAGGTGACGCAGTGCAATATCCCTTTCTTTTCCAGTATAAAGTGCGGCCAAATGTATCACACAAAGATTGGAATACAATGACCGCAGCCATTGCCACAGTGATGGTCTTTGCCGATTCCGTGACACTAGGGCGTTGTCGTAGCGTCAGGTTCATTGCGCAAAGTCAGTGGGATACTGTTGAATTTATGCGAGCGATGATTGTTTGCCCGCACCAGATTGAAAATTTTGATGCAACTCTCAGCAAGGTGTACCGGCAGGCGGAACTTTTTGGTATTGCTGCCTGTTTTGACAGCTGGACAAGAGCTTAGCTGTAGAAGCAAAAAGGAAATATCCGTGGAAGATGATATTGGCAAAAAGCTGGTTCAAGCTCTGAAAGATCCCAATAACCTTGACAGCCAGGAGAGTGTCGCCAAGGCGATGGAGCTGACCAAGGCGTATGCCGGTTCAGGGTCGGCTACCCATTTTAGTACGGTGACTAAACTCTTTTACGATCTCTTTGAGATGTTTGAAACCGGCAAAGATCCGCGAATCAAATAGTCGGGGGGATTCGCTTGAGGTATTTGTTTAGGCAACCGATATTATTGCATCTTTTTATTATATCATCTAAGTATTTAATATTTTTGTTTATATTATCAATATAGAGATTGCAGTCTATTTTATATCTCTCCCGAAAATGAGTCTGCATTGCCGTCCAAGTGTGCGAATAGGTGGTCAGAAGGCGGGTAAGAACCACTTCGTGATAAAAATTTGCGGTATGTACCATAAGTTCCAAAGCTGAACTGTGTCGGCTTATACCACCTGCCTGGAGCTCATTATATAGCAGTGGCAAACACTCCAGATAGTAGCGGTCGGCCATTTGCGCGAGAATATCTGCCGATCCGACTACTTGGCCGACCAGTTGAATTTCGTAGCTATGCAATTCGAAGGTGGAAGGGTCGCTTTTCAGGTCAGTATAATTGATAATCGTTGAGCAGTCTCTGGCGATATCTTCTTCGAGTCTCTTTCGTTGAGCATAGTGTTTGAGAAAACCGCTCGACCGAGCCTCGTGGCCTGCCATATATTCGGTTCCTGAGAGGGCTGGATCACCTTTCGCACGAAGCATTCCAGTATCATGAAAATAGGCAGCAAGGAGGCCCTTTAAAAGCATATTGGTAGTAATCGGTAGCTGATTACAGTAATGCAGTCCGTCAAAGAGTCGGATCGTCGCCAGCACAACCATTTGACTGTGGCGCAGGTTGTGATACAGCAAGGTGTTTTTTTGAAAATCGGGATGCGAGCCGGCAAAGAAGGTGGCAAGATCGTTGTGAACCTCGCGAATCAGTGGGAGGTCTGCGGCAGGGCTGATGCTTCCGGCGAGAAAGAGAATTTCATCAAGGGGAGTGCCGGAGAGCCTTCCCTCAAAAAGATCCGAAATATATTTATTGTCCATGAGCCCCTCTGGAGGTTCAAGTGTAATCCAGTCACTTTTCCGGCAATCTTAGCACTTTCCTTTGGGGTATGGCAAACCTTCTCGCCGAGAATTACTTCTTTTTGCTGAAATTGCTATCGAAAATATCGTTGGTGATGGTATTTGCCAAAACATATATGCTATCAGTAGTGCTGTAAGTCGGCTGTTGGCAAGAACAACAAAGTGACAACTGGACTTTATCGTTTTTTACAGGTAACCTTTCACAGAAACGTTGCTGCAACGAAGGAATGCCAATAATCCTTGAACTTCTTCAACACTTGTAAGCACACTCTTGACAAAATGGTTTTGTATAGGAGAAGTTCCCCAACATGACTTTTGTAAGAATCTAACTGAATGAAATGGAAGAAAAGAAAATTTCTGTTGTTATCCTCATAGTTGATGACGATGAGTTGGTCCGGATGACCCTGAGTGTTTTGGTCGGTACTCTCGGTTACCACTGTCTTGTTGCCGGTGACGGTGTCGAGGCAATTGCCGTTTTGCAATCGACACCGGTCGACCTTGTCCTAACGGATATTGTTATGCCGGGGATGGATGGGTTGGAGCTTCTCGACCATATCCATGGCCATCACAAGGACACCGATGTAATTGTAGCCACCGGATTCCATGCAAAGGCAAGTTATGCTGAGGTGATCAAGGCCGGAGCTATTGATTTCATCAAGAAACCGATCGATCAGGCGGAGCTCGAAGCCAAGCTGGCCAGGGCCATCCGTGAGCGCAATTTAGTTCGCAGGCTTGAATTTCTTTCCAAGCAAGACGGCTTGACCGCGATTTTAAACAGAAGGGCTTTTGACGAGCACTTTTCCTATGAAGTGGAGAGAGCATTTCGGCAAAAATATCCGTTGATGCTTGCCTTCATAGATATTGATAATTTTAAGGAATACAATGACAGACTCGGCCATCAGGAAGGCGATAAGGCCCTGATAAGCCTTGCCGAAATCATGAAAGAGTGCACCAGGGAGAGTGTTGATATGTGCTTTCGCCTTGGAGGTGATGAATTCGCCGTATTGCTCCCCCAGGCTACTGCCAGCCAAGGGACGGAAATCGTCCAGCGGATTCTCTTGACTTTTCTTGAGAAAAATTTCGTTGGTACCAGCCTTTCTATCGGGCTAATCACCTGTAAACGAAATAGGCATGTGCTGAAGGAAAAAGACGAGGAAGCGATGAAAAAAAGCGCCGATAAAGCTATGTATGATGCCAAGAAAAGAGGAAAAAACTGCGTTATTACAAGGGCTTAAATAACATTAATAACGTTACATACCTTTGACGAAGGTTACTCTTAAAGGGCTTTAGGAGGTACTAAAAAGAGTCCCGCTGGTCGGCATTAAGCGTGGCCGGAACATCCCCAGGATGTGCGTGAGTAGGCCAAGTGGCTTTATGCCGGGAAATTTTTAGCCTAGAATGTTCTTGTGAAAGGATCGGTCCGGTTCAATCGGATATTTTGCATTAAAACAGGCCAGACAGAACTCGTCAATGCTCTTCCCCGTCGCCCGCACCAACCCCTCCAGACTTAAATAATGCAGTGAGTCAAGGTTCAGATATTCGGCAATTTCGGCAATAGTTTTATTATTGGCGATCAGCTGACCTGCCGATGGAAAATCGATGCCATAATAACAGGCGTGTCTGGTCGGAGGGCAGCTTACCACCATATGGACTTCTTTGGCCCCCGCCTCGCGGAGAGCTCGCACCCGGCTTTTCCCGGTTGTTCCCCTGATTATCGAATCTTCAACGATAATCAGCCGTTTTCCTTTAAGAAAAGAACGAACCGGATTGAGTTTCACCTTGACGTTGAAATCACGCATCGATTGGGTCGGCTGGATAAACGTTCGACCAACATAATGATTGCGGATCACGCCCATTTCCAGTGGAATCCCTGAAGCCTGCGAGTAGCCGAGTGCCGCATAGTTGCCCGAGTCGGGAAAGGGCATGACGAAATCGGCGTCGATCTTAGCCTCAGCAGCAAGGATTTCGCCCATCCGTTTTCGAGCCTGATAAACGTTAATGCCGAAAATTTCCGAATCGGGACGAGCAAAGTAGACTTGTTCAAAGATACAGAAATGGCTATTTTGTTTCGGCCATGGGAAGATTGAGGTCATCGCCCCATCCTTGAAAATGACAATCTCACCGGGTTCAATATCCCGAATATATTCGGCCTCAATGAGATCGAGGGCGCACGTCTCGGAAGCAACAATCCAACCGCCGTTACCGCCATTTTTCAATTTGCCGAGGCAAAGAGGGCGAAAACCATCGGGGTCACGCACCGCGATCATTGTATCCTGAGTCATCAGTAACAATGAATATGCCCCTTTCAGGGCTGTGAAGGTTTGGCGCAGGGCTTGTTCTAGGCCGAGATGGGCGGAACGGGCCATGAGGTGCAGAACTACCTCGCTATCCATGGTGGTTTGGAAAATCGAACCCTGTTCTTCCAGGCCGGTACGCAGGGAAATGGAATTGACAAGATTGCCGTTGTGGGCGACCGCCAGAGTTGTTCCCTTGTGGGTTACCAGGAGCGGTTGAGCGTTTGTTATATTCGATGCTCCGGTCGTGGAATATCGCACATGACCGATGGACAAATGTCCTTTTAAGCTCTGGATTGTGCTCTCGGAAAAAACCTCCGGAACCAAACCCATGTTTTTGAACATGGTCACCTTAGTACCGTCCGACGTTACAATCCCGGCGCTCTCCTGACCGCGATGCTGCAGAGCATACAGTCCAAAATAGGTCAGTTTTGCAGAATCCTGATGATTATAAATGCCGCACACCCCGCATTCGTGGGTGGGACGCCCATTTGATGATTTATTGTTGGTATTTTGTAACATCGAAAGCTCATCCTTGGTTATCTTAAAACCGACAGCTCGGAGCATCCTCGCTATCAACTGGAGATCGCGGTTTCAATTCAGTACTTGCCAAAACAGGTAAAGGCACAAAGAGAGAATCTTTGTGCCTTTCTTGGGTATCCCAAAAATGGAAGTCTATAATAAATATTCCCCAAATTCAACAAGAAAGAACAGGCATAAGGGGAAAACATCTATTC
This sequence comes from Desulfobulbales bacterium, assembly GCA_038211245.1. Lineage (GTDB taxonomy): Bacteria > Desulfobacterota > Desulfobulbia > Desulfobulbales > Desulfocapsaceae > Desulforhopalus_A. The sequence goes on from JBBQVT010000111.1 coordinate 8,896, forward strand.
GGGGAAGAACGTGTAAGAATTTCATACCCACCCCGACTCAATTTTTTACTCCGTGGCCAAAGCAAAGAGGAGTTCGGTAAGATTGACAAGGTCGTTGAGATCGAGCTGTTCATTGACGGTATGCACCTTGTTCATGCCGCTTGCCACAATCGCAGTCGGCAAACCAACGCCGTTAAAAATATTGGCATCACTGCCACCGCCTGCAACAATGTAGCGCAGTTTTTTGTTGCATGCTCCGGCAGCTTTTTTGATTCTGAGAAGAACCGGGGCATCCTCGGCAATGGCCAATGGTGGATAGTCATCAACAATATCGATGACGACAGAAGGCCTGTTGTCACCCGTTTCTGGATTTCCTTGCCAGTCGGCAACAATTTTTTGGAAGGTCTTAAATATTTCTTCGGTATATCGGGCTAACTTCTCGCGGGAATGGCTGCGCACCTCACCCCGCAAGACAACCTGCTCGGGGATAATGTTGGTTGCAACACCACCCTGGATCATGCCGAAATTGCAGGTTGATTCCTCGTCCAGTCGGCCCATGCGGATCATCGTCAAGGCCTGTGCCGCAAGAGCCAGGGCATTGATGCCGGCTTCCGGACACAGGCCGGCATGGGCGGCCATGCCCTTTATTTCCACTTTAATTTTGTTGGCGGCAGGAGCGCCGATAACCACGTGATTGTTGCCGGTGGAATCCAAGGCGTAGCCGTACTTCGTCCGCAGTTTTTTATAATCCAGATTTTTCGCGCCGAGTAGACCGATTTCTTCGCAGGTGGTGATTACCACCTCAAGGGTCGGATGAGGAGTATTATTCTCTTTAACAAGAGTCATGAGTTCAAGGACCGCAGCAATGCCGGTTTTATCATCACCACCGAGGATGGTATCTCCCTTGCTGGTGAAAATATCACCGGTTCTTACCACCTCGACCCCGCTACCTGGTTCAACAGTGTCCATGTGGCAGGAAAAAAACAGCCCATCCAGGTCCGGTCTACAGCCGTTAAATCGGACAATGAGGTTTCCCGATTCAGAACCGGTGCGGGCAGCGGAATCGTCTTCATAAATTGCGTCGGCGCCGAGGTCGGTAAATGCCTGTTTCAGGTAGGCGGCAACAGCCCCTTCCCGGCGGGAAGGACTGCTGATCTGACAAAGTTCGGTAAAGGTTGAGGCAAGCCGCTCCCGGTTGATTACTACGCTCATTAAAGATCCTTTTTCTTTTATTTTTGCAGGAGAACGACGGCATGACAACCAATGCCTTCCTTCCTCCCGGTAAATCCCATGCCTTCGGTAGTTGTTGCCTTGATGTTGATGACATCGGCCGCAACTCTACAGGTTTGTCCAAGTATATTCTGCATCTGAGGGACGAAAGAGGCCAGCCGGGGCGCCTGACAGACCAGGGTGATGTCGGCATTGACTACGGTTAATCCTTTATTTTCGGCAAGTTGGATCACCTGCTCAAGGAGGGAAATCGAGGAGATGTCGGCATATTTTGCGTCAGAATCAGGGAAATGTTTGCCAATATCGCCACTTCCCATGGCTCCGAGCAGGGCATCGCACAGGGCGTGGGTGAGAACGTCAGCGTCGGAATGTCCAGCCAGGCCATGGCTATGCGGGATAGTGACACCTCCAAGGATCAGATGGCGGTTTTCGGCAAAACGATGGGCATCGTAGCCGTGTCCGATACGAAAGTTTGGTGCCGCATTATGGCTTAAGAGTTTTTCGGCCAAGAAAAGATCCTCCGGACGGGTGATTTTGATATTGGTCTCAGCACCTTCCACGAAGATTACCGGGATAGCTGCCTTTTCCAGGAGAGATGATTCGTCGGTTACATCGGCGTCGCCATTTATCCGGTATGCTCTTTCAAGGAGTTCGCGTCTGGCCGCTTGGGGGGTCTGGGCCTGCCACAGGTCAGTGCGGTCAATAGTCTGGACGACTCGGTCCCGGGCATTACCCTTTTTCAGGGTATCTTTTACCGGCACGGCGGCGATGGCGGCGCCACAAGTGATGGCTGCTTGGTAACATCGAACGATCAATTGCCGAGTTACCAGGGGTCGGGCCGCATCATGCACCAAGACGATTTCGGTATTGTCATCAAGGGTATCAAGGCCGGCTTTGACCGAATCTTGGCGTCTGCGCCCACCGGCAACTATTGTCAGCTTTTTCCCATGAAGTCCATGGCCAGAAAGAAGGAGTTGAGTATGTTCGACCAGAGTGTAAGGCACGACAACGACGATGCGCGCGATATAATCCTCGTTCCAAAATGCACGGACGGTATGAACAAGAATGGGGGTGCCGGCGAGCAGTTGATACTGTTTCGGATGGTCAAGATTCATCCGGGTGCCGAAACCGGCAGCCGGAATGATAACAGCGGCTCTGGAGATCATGAAAAAAAGAGGCGAAGGCGATAAATAGTCTTGTGGACAATCCTGTGAAAATTTGCAATTCTGCAATAACAGAACCGCCTTATACATACGTAAGAAAAAGGAGCGGGCTATAAGCCGAATTCTGTACCCCACAAGGGGGCCATGATCATTTAACTGGAATGTTGATTGCTCAACATTTCTTGCAACCTACCCGGAGATTTCGGACGGGCAGCCCTCAAACATCTCCCTATTTGGTCTTGCTCTGGGTGGGGTTTACCGTGCCTTCCATGTCGCCATGAAAGCGGTGAGCTCTTACCTCGCCGTTTCACCCTTACCTGATACAATCAGGCGGTCTATTTTCTGTGGCACTTTCCCCCGGTCGCCCGGCGTTCGTGTTACGAACCACCCTGCCCTGCAGAGTTCGGACTTTCCTCTCCGGCAAAAAACCGGAGCGATCATGCGCCCGCTCCAACCGGCAATGTAGTTGGAAAAGGCGAAAGAAGAAAGGAAAAAATGAAGCCTAGTTTTTCTCTTCTGCGGACCGGACGAAATGAATTATCCGCTGGCAGGTCGGGCAGTCAAAAATTTCGTCACCCCTCAGCAACCGATTAAATAGCTGTGGCGGAATGGCCATGAAGCAGCCCTGGCAGACACCATCGACCACATTGACAACCGCCAAGCCTTTGCGATGCAAGCGAAGTGTATCGTATTTACGAAGGGTGGATGCCTTGATCTTTATCGCCTTCTCGCTTCGTTGACCATCCTTCTCTTTTTTTCCCTTGTTGATAGCCTCGATATTGTCACGAACCTTTTTGGTTTCTTCGACGACAAGCTCTTTCTCACCTTTTAATAAATTCTTTTCCTCGGTAATCTGGGCCGTCAGTTGTTCGATCAAAACCATGATGGCGACGATTTTTTCCTCATTTTCCTTGGCACTCTTTTTGGCATCTTCGATTTCCTTCAGAAGCGCCGTCTGCTCTCGACCGGTCTGGACCTGCATCATCTTCGATTGACGATCTCGGACATGGGCGATTTTGTCGGCCATTTCGCCATCCAGGGTTCGGTCTTCCTGCTGTTGGCTGGTGATTTGTTCCTGTAGTTCGTTGATGAAAGCTTCCCTTTTGGCCAGGGCGGAAATACGTTCATCCAAGCCATTCTGTTCAGCCTTGACAGCCTGGTCGATTTGATCAATTTCCAAGTCAATGGCTTGCAGTGCGACGAGTTGGGCTAAAAGTTCATTCAAGATGATTCTCCTCTCTATGTTGCATTACTGTGGGTTATTTCTATCCAGTTTAACGAAGGGGTGCCGCTCCGTTGTTGTCTCCAAGATCCTGATGTTCCATTTTTCCCTGCGACACGCCTGCGAAAGCATCCTGACTAAAAAGGCGACTGCCGGTTTTTCGGTGCTGAAATGGGTGCCGTCTATAATGCAGAAATCGCTCTCAATCGCCCAGATAGCGGTGTTGTGTTTAATTTCCGCCGAGAGATAGACCTCTGCCCCGCGGGTTCGAGCGTGCACTGCGAACTCCGAGCCGCTACCACCGCAAACGGCTACGGTTGTAATTTTTTCCGGCAGTGTTCCAGCCACCTGGACGCTGTCCTGCCCCAGGACGTCGAGCACGCGTTGCAGAAATTCGACAGCGGACAAGGGGGGCCGGTAGGAACCAATGCGACCGAGGCCGGAGTCCGCCAAATTTTCCTGGGATGTTGGGATGAGGGGTGCGTGGCTGTTCAGCCCGAGTTGTTCCGCAAGAATGCTGCTGACGCCGTCATGTGCACGGTCGAAATTGGTATGACAGCCGATGATGGCGATTCGATTGGTGAGAGCCTTCTCAAGCAGCCTGCCGTCCGGAGCAGATGTGTTGATCGCTTGCAGTGGTTTGAAGATGACCGGGTGGTGAGTTATGACCGTGTTGGCCCCCAAAACGATCGCCTCATCAATAAGACTGGTGGTCGGATCAAGCCCGGCAAGGATTGCTGTAACTTCCTGGTCCGAATTGCCGACCAGGAGCCCGACATTGTCCCATGGCTCGGCCAGGTTGAATGGTGCCAGGGTGTTCAAGCTATTCAGAATGTCTTTTACTCTTACCGTCATAACAAATTTGCTGTCGTTTAAGCGGTAAAACAAAAAAGGTACACTCCACGGGGAATGTACCTTTTGATTCACCTTGCCGGTTCGGGCATTTCCTGCCCGGATCGACGTGTATGTGCCAGGGATGTTATGCCTTCCCCTTGATGTATGAAGAATGTTGTTTTTTTCAAGGAACTCGTTGTTTCTGGTCAGAAGCTGCAGTATGAATGGTGGGCGCAGTAGGATTCGAACCTACGACCGATCGGTTATGAGCCGATGGCTCTACCAACTGAGCTATACGCCCGCTTCTCTGACAATAAAACGTCTTATATAAA
>JBBQVT010000112.1:0-13597 GCA_038211245.1 Desulfobulbales bacterium
ACTTCAGCAGAAAGAGGGCTTCCGAAACGGTCTCCGGCTGGGTAGGCGATGACCTCGGGTCGGCTGTGGTCTACCAGGGAGGCCACTTTTTGCCGGGTGGTTTTCGAGTTGTGGATAAAACCGTCGACGGTGGCAAGAAAGCTCCTTTCGACCAGACCCAGAAACATATTCTGCCAGCGAGGGCGTGGTTCGTCGCAGAGGACATGATGGACGAGGGCCACCAGCAGCGGGCGGTCAGTATGCCTGCGAAGCCTTTTGTTGACAAAAAGAAGAGACGGGTGACAGAGTTCGTCCTGTATGAGAATATCGAACCTTCCTGCCAGCAGGCGGCGCCAGAGCCCCGGGGAGAAACCACAGCAAAGTCTCCCCAGGTAGGAGCCTTCCGGTAAACTGATCACTTCCACCTCATGGCCAAGCCCGTTCAAGCCCTGGGCCACAAACCGGTCATAGAGGTAGCCGCCGGTGAGAGTGTCCAGGCTGCCGTAGATGATGAAGCCGATGCGCATCAAAGAGCGGCGCGGTAAGAGGTCCAGGCGATGTCATCTTCCCAGATGGTGACGGTAAGGGCCTCCAGTTGAAAAGATTCGAGCCGCTTTGTAAAAATGTCATGGATGACAGTGGCGAGTCTCTCGATGCTGGGGTTGATGCCTGTGAAGGCGGCAAGTGTATTGAGGTGCTGGCCCTGGAAAGCAGCTGTGACCTCATTCAAATGGTGCTCCACCTCGACAATATCTACCAGAAAGCCGTGATGGTCCAATTCTTTTTTCTCCAGGACCAGTTCGAGCTGGTAGTTATGGGTGTGCTCGATGTTCTCGTCACCCCAGTCGCCGCCAATAAGGTGATGGCGGGCGCTGAATTTACGCCGTACGCCGAGTCTGTACATGATTTCTCTCCTTGCTTGAGCTCACAGATTTTCTGTGAGTTTGTAATCGAAGATGACCTGGATCGTCTCTTCCGGGCTGTGGTCAATAAGACTATAGGCCAAAGACGCATCGGCCAGGGCGAAACGATGGGTTATGCAGTCGGACGGGCGAACCAGACGCAGCATCTTCCAGGCCAGATCCAGTCGCCGCTTGTTATTCCACCTGCCGGTAAGCTCTGGAGCGATGCTGCTCACCTGGGAGCTTATGAGTGAAACCCGGCCACGATGGAAGAAAGAGCCCAGGTCCAGCTCTTTCTTTTTAGCGCCATACCATGAGCCAATCACTATCCGTCCACTAAAACGGGTAAGAGCAAGAGCTGTATTTAACGCTGCCGGGTTACCCGACAGTTCGTACGCCAGATCCGCCTCGCCACCCTGGCCAGGAACTCCGCCCAGCCGGGTGATGAAGGCAGAATCCTCCGGATCAACGCATTCGCCTGCGCCAAGACGTATCGATGCCTCGCGTCGCAGAGGGTGAGAGTCAACAGTTGCAAGAGAGGCAAGGGGAAAGCGCGAGAGCAGAGCTGTGGTGAGCAGACCGATGACGCCCTGGCCGACAACGACAACCTTTTCGCCGATGAGCGGACGGCCATCCAGCAAAAGATTGACGGCAGTTTCCATGCTTGGCAGAAACAGGGCCGTTTCATCATCCAGATCATCAGGAATGGGATGGAGGGTCTCAGGTTCGCAGCAGAAAAGATCCTGATGGGGTTGAAAGGCGAACACCCGGCGACCCAGCCAATCGACAGATACAGCCGGTCCCGTTGCGATCACACGGCCGACCGCACAGTAGCCGTATGAAAGAGGATAAGCAAAGGCTCCTGCCAGAGTATCAATGGTTGCATCTATTGATACGCCCTGTGGCCATTGGCCCCGATAAACCAGCATTTCCGTTCCTGGACTGATGGCAGAATAGTGCGTTTGCACCAGAACTTGATCAGCAGTGGGTTGCGGCGCCGGACCAACTCTCGTGACTACCTGGCCGGGCTCGGTAAATTCCAGGCGATGCTGCTTCATCATAGTTCCAGTTCATGCCATTGCGGCTGGCCCCAGACGATAATGTCCTGGCCAGAGGATTGGTAAGACACCGGGTTGAGATGCAAGAGGGAGCCATTGCGCAACAAAGATCCATTCAAGATCGGCAGACCTCCCACCAGGCGGGGGGCTATGGTGATGATCATCTGGTCTACCAGGCGCGTTTCAATGAAACTGGTTATGACCTGGCTGCCCCCTTCCACCATGATACTTTTGATGCCTCTGTCGCCGAGCTTGTGCAGCAGATCGTGCAGATCCACCCTGCCAAGCGGGTCACGGCGGCAGCGAACAAGTTCTGCGCCCCGCTTTTCCATCGTATCGATTCTCTTCTGGTCGCTCTTATCAGTACACGCCAGCCAGCAGCGGTGATCAGTGTGGTCAAGGAGCTTGGCCTGCAAAGGGATACGCAGCTTGCTGTCGAGAACAATAGGTTGGGGACTTTTTCCCGGGGTAAGTCTTACAGTCAGCTGAGGGTCATCGACCAGTACTGTATTGATACCAATGACAATGGCATCGCAGGCGGCGCGGATACGGTGTGTTAAAACCATCGCTTGATGGCCGCTCAATTGTAGCTGTTTTCGATTCCGGGTGGCGATGCTGCCATCCACGCTCTGAGCGTAGGAGACAATAACCAGCGGGCGGTGATGACGGTCCAGACATTCCCTGGACAGAAGTGGTAAGCGGTCAAACCATTCTTTCTGTGGGTGATCATCCATAATAGGGATCCTTTGTCAGTGGCGCAAAAAAATTGATCTGTCTTAGTGCCGTACACTCATGGGAGTTTGATCTATTCTGTGCATGCCTCATCTGCTTGGTTAAACGTTGATGATACCGGCCTTCCCCTGACAAGTCAAATACTTCATCGTAAACCCCAACCCGGCGAGACTAAAAAGAATATCACGAAACCGAATGATCAGGCAGAGACTGAGGCCAAGCCCACTCCCCAGTCCTAGAGTATCGGTCGTCCAGGGCAGTGCTGTTTCCAGGACACCAATACCCGCAGGCAAGGGCGTAAAAAAGGCCAGGCGTGCGACCACGACCACTGCGGTCAATTGCGCGAATGACAGCGGGAAGCCAAGAAAAAAAGACATCAACCAAAATTCGGCAAAGATCGCAAACCAGTGCCCAAGGGAAAAAAGGTTGGCCAGGAGGAAATGATAACGATGCTGTCGGAAGAGGGATTCCGCCATAGTCTCTCCCTGAACAATGATGTCTGTCAATGATCCGGTTTTGCTGAATAGAGCGGGAAAAGACCTGCTGTAAAGCCGAATGAGCAGAAGCAGGGATCGGGAGAGAGGTCTTCTGCCAGTGAAGAGAGCGGACAATGTCCAGGTAAGCACCGCCAGTATGGCAATGACAAAGAACAGTCCCTGAATCCCTTTAAGGGGGTCGCTTTCGACAAAAGTCAAGGTAACCAGGCAGAGGGTCAGGACAAGAAAGCTTGCCAGAAGCTCCAGCAACCGATCAACAGCCACCGAAGTCGCAGCGGATGAGAGAGATGTCCCCTGCCGATTGTGCAGGAGATAAATTGAGAGAGGTTCTCCTCCAAAATGCGGACCGGGGGTAAGGTAATTGACGGCGTTTGCGGCAATGCGGTAAACGCAGGTGGGCAGCAGGCCGACCGGCTCTCCCAGGGACCTTAAGAGGAGCCACCATCTGGCAGCCATCAAGGGCAGCATGAGCAGGTTGATGACAACAAGGATCGAGACGGCAAAAGGGCTGAGCCTGTTCAGAAGATCCAATACCGTGGTCCAGGCGACTCCCTTCAGGGCATGCCAGGCCAGTACTAAACCAAACAATCCGAGCAGCCAGCGCCAACTCTTCTTTATAGCCCATTGGAGAGCGGAAGATGCGGCAGCCGCCGCCGATGATTTTCGAGGTATGATCGGTATCGTCATAGGGTCTCGCCATTCGTGTTTGCGCTCTTTTTGTTGCGACGATAAAGAATCGTTTCTTCCGGCACCCAGAGGGACATGGTGCCGGTGCCGATTAATATCAGGGCAGCAGCAGCGGCGAAGAGAGTCATTGAAAGGACAGTTACCCCGAAAGGCGATTGGTTGCTGCCAAGCAGCAAAACAAGAAAAAGACTTGCACTGCGACCCAAGCAACCAATAGCTACCAGCAGGCAGCAGAAGCTATTGGCCAATTGCCAGGACAGGTGGGTCTGAAAAACACCATAACCGGCGAGCGTTGTGATCCCGCCGGTAAAAACAATCAGGCGAAGTGGCAAAGGCAGGGGCTTCCTTGCCAGGGATCGCATACAAAGGTCCAGACTCGATTGCTGGTCGGCATCTGTTTTTATTTTGCAGGACACCACCAGCCAGTCTCGTAAAAAACCGATCAGCAGCGGTATCATGAATATATAGGCCGCAAGATAGGTGAATACTGGTTTAAAGATTGGCAAGAGCGCCATCGCCACCAGGCCCATCTGACAACCGGCGATGATTCGCGAATAGGGACGTGATTGCAAAGCGACAACGGGCAGAGCCCGCCTCTGACGCAGCCAGATGCCGAAAACAAAGGGATAGTAGGCCAGACCAACAAGCAGATAGATGAACGGCAACCGCCCGAGAGCCACTGCCAGCAGTGAGGCCACCAGCAGTCCTGCGGCATCGGTTACGATATCGAGTTGTTTGCCCAGTTCGGTCTCGCGTCCCTGTCGCCTGGCGACATACCCGTCAAGCAGATCAAGCATGGAAATAACGAGGTAGATGATCCCCGGAGCCCAGGCCGGCGTATCCTGACTGAGAGGCCCATGATCCGGCTGGAGGGCCGCCGGCAGGAAGCCTGCCAGCGCAATGATGGCAACGGCGCGCACCAGGGTAATCCAGTTGGCAGCTCCCAGAGTGGCAAAAAGATGGTCTTCTTGATAAGGACGATGGTTGGATACCAAATGATGAAACAGTTGCCTATGAATGTGGACTACTGTGGCCAGCCCCGGCAGAAGCCCCAAGAGGATAAACGGATCTCTATAAAAGATCGGCCAGCAGGAGAATATGGTCCACAACCATGACAGGAAGAGGATAAAACCAGACCACCTCGATTGATAACGCAACCGCCTAAGCGTTTCCCGCCGGTCTCTCTTGCCTGAGCGGTATTTTTCTCCACTTTCGCTGGTTGCTGCCGGCAGGTTTTTCATTGCACGAGACCTGCCTGCAAAGCCATGAGCATTGTCCGGTCAAGCCCGGCTTTTGTCAGCAGATAGTCTTCAATGGTGCCATATTTTTTTTTAAGGTGATCAAACATGGCAATAAGGGGTTCAATTGGTGCCTGCAGATAGGGCGCTACCTTTTTAGGTCCTATACCTATAGCTGCGAATTTGGCATAGATAGGTTGCAGCCTTTCTGCGTTGTAGACGTTTGAGAGATCGTGATCCGATATAACACTTGCCTCCGGCACGCCAAGGGCCTTAAGTAACAGGGCTGCACAGATTCCTGTACGGTCCTTGCCTCCGGTGCAGTGGAAGACCAGGGGCAGGTTATGATGAGAAGCTGCAAGGTTGAACACTTTGCCCCATACCGGTCCGAAATCGTCCAGGTAGCTTTGGTAGAGTTTGATGAAAAAATCCATGGACAGCCAGCTGTCATCGCCGGCCTTCAGGCGGTCCATGACTGTGGCCGGATCAAAATCATTTGCCTGGACGGGCAGTGACTGCAGGTGAATAGACCCATCAGGCGGCAGAAGGTCTGGGAAGTTGTGTTGCTCGCGGACTGTTCTCAAATCGCAGACCATCTTGAATCGTAAGCGCTGCAGAAGCTGCTGGTCCTTTTCGGTCAGGCGGGAGAGGTGATCGGAGCGGTATACAAGTCCTCTCTTTACAGTGCGGTAGTCGGAAGTCTCGTATCCGCCAATATCGCGAAAATTTACAGCTTCGGAGAGCGGTAATCGTCGTCCATTAATCAAGAAAGAGGGCTCTGTCATATTGTCATAACAAAATTATACTTTATTCTTTGTATTTTTTCGGGATGTTAAACACATGGTTGAACGAAGCCGCTATGCGACGGAAAAAAGCAAGTCAGTGTATAACTCCTAGCAAGTGTCTAATCCCAGACACTTACAACGAAAAGGAGTTTACCATGAAAGCCACAGAAGTAAAACGATTTGAACCGCTTTATCAGCGTCATCTGAAGATGCTCAAACTTCAGGGAAAAAGCAAATCAACAATTGATTCCTATTCCCGGTCTGTCCGTCGTGTCAGCAGCCATTTCGATTGTTGCCCTGACAGGTTGACCCAAGAACAATTAGAAGACTATTTCCTTCAATTGGTTGAAAGTCATTCCTGGAGCACAGTGAAAATTGATCGATTGGGCCTGCAGTTCTTCTGGAAACATGTACTCAAAATCGAATGGCAATGGCTGAACATTGTCAATCCTCTCTATCTTCCTTGAGGTAGTTTGGTCCTCTATATAATAAACTCCGGGGTATTTAGTTTTCACTCTTTGCTTAGCGGCATGGACTTTCTCCCCTTTTTTTACCCAACACTATACCCAACACATAAGGCTAATATACAGGTAAAACTAGGTAAATGACAGGTATTGGCCTCCGAAGCCAAAGGTCGCGGGTTCGAATCCCGCCTCGTCTACCAATAAATTCAGGCACTTATAGTTTTTTTCGGTAAATGCCTTTTTTGTTACCCCCGCCGGGGAATTTCAGCCTAAAAAACTTAGGTGTTATAGTTGGCAATGCAGCTAAAGATACGGTAATGTTTGACGAGAGGACGACGAGATATTCAGGGGATGATTTTTTTTTCCTATAAACTGAAACCATTTGCAAAGCAAGTATTCTTACTACAGTCGATATAGCATGCCGCCAATAAGGAGATAAGTGATGCCGGAGAATAACGTTAACGTCGGACAAAGGATCAAGGATCTGAGAGTTGCAAAAGGGTTGTCAATCGAGGAGGTGGCTGGTAAGTCTGGGATATCCGAAGAGACTATTTCCAGCATTGAAACCCATCTGGTTTCCCCACCTTTAGGAAATTTAGTAAGCCTTGCCAAGGTTTTTGGGGTCTCGGTCGGCGATTTTTTTGGGGAAAAAGGTGATTCTTCCTTTTGCATTGTCAGAAGCGATGACAGAAAAACCGTGTCTCGCTTTAATTCCAACGACGGCAAATCTTCCGGTTATAGTTATGAAGCTCTTGGGCAACAGAAGAAGAAAAAGCAGATGGAGCCTTTTCTGGTAACCCTTTCTCCTACCCAGGTTAAAGAAATCGAACCGAATCAACATATCGGAGAAGAATTCATTTTTGTCCTGAAAGGTAAAGTCGAAGTGAGGTTGCTGGAGCACACAGACATCCTCAACCCTGGAGACTCAATCTATTATGATTCGACCATGCCGCACATTGTTGCGTGTCATGGCGATCAACCGGCAACCATTTTGGCGGTTATTTATGCCAAAGAGGAGATGATGATTTTTTAAGCATCGGCAAGCAGGCTGAGAATGCCTGCCGATATGCGCCGATAGTTTCACGCAAGCGGAGGGGTGATGCATTGAACCCTCCGCTTTCTTGTTATTTGACTGGTAGAGTCCAGTGGAAAGGATCTGGAGCCTGGCCATATTGAATGGCCATAAGCTCTTTAAAAAATTTTGCCGAGAAAGATCCCACCTTGCCATCACCGATGGTGATTTCCTTGCCATTGAATTTTATTTTTCCGACCGGCGAAATTACAGCGGCGGTGCCTGATCCGAAAACCTCCTTGAGCAGGCCCTTTTCATGCGATGCAAACACCTCATGGATGCTGAGTTGTCTTTCAACTACTTTGAGGTCCCAGGATTTTGCCAGTTTTATCACTGAATCCCGGGTGACCCCGGCCAAAATACTGCCATTGAGCGCAGGCGTGATAAGCTCATCACCGATACAGAAGAAGATGTTCATCGTTCCCACTTCTTCAATATATTTGAGCTCAACCCCATCCAACCAAAGCACCTGGGTGTATCCGTCTTTTTTGGCAAGGTCAGAGGCATAGAGACTTGCAGCATAATTGCCGGCGGTTTTGGCCTGACCGACGCCGCCTCTAACGGCACGTACGTACTCTGTCGTTACCCAGATTTTCACGGGGTTGAATCCTTCAGGATAATATGCACCGACAGGAGAGAGAATGATAAAAAGTCGGTAGGTATTGGATGAGCGAAGGCCGAGGTGGGCATCCATGGCAATTACCGTCGGACGAATATACAGCGACGTTCCCGAAGCACTTGGAACCCAGTCCTTCTCGATTTTCAAGAGCTGCAGAAGTGCTTCTAGGAGAAATTCTTCATCAAAAGCAGGAATGCAGAGCCTGTTGGCTGACACATTAAGCCGGTGCAAATTATCTTTTGGTCTGAAAAGCTGTATTTCGCCGGAATCGGTACGATACGCTTTTAAGCCCTCGAAAATTGCCTGGCCATAGTGCAAAACCATAGTTGACGGATCCATGGTAATGGGGCCGTAGGGTTCGATGCGCGGGTTGTGCCAACCATCCTGGGGGTTGTAATCCATGTTAAACATGTGGTCGGTGAAAATGGTTCCAAAGCCAAGGGAGGAATCATCGGGATGTTGTTTTAAGGTATCGGTTTTTTTGTATGTAATTTTCATGGTCACCTTCGTATTATAATATTTTGTTATTGTAGGATATTTATAAAAAACAATAATGTTTCTTGAGAAAATCGCAGCATTCTACTTTCTAAGTTATTATTATGAATTCAAGATTAATACCAGCATAATTGTTCATTCGACCTATTATCTCGTCAAGTGCGATTCGTATCTTTACGAGATAATTTTCCGGTACGCTCTTTAGTACTTCCCTTTGCGGGGTAGAAGGACGCTGAAAATTATTTCTCAGCTACGCATCTTACTATAGCAAAGCTCAAAGAGCGGTTTATAATGCTTGTCGTGAAAGTGTACGTTATTTTAGAGAAACCTTATTTTAATGAGCTATTTGGTGGGAAATGAGAAAGGATATAATTGAAATACGATGGCATGGGCGTGGTGGCCAGGGTGCAATTACTGCGGCAAAGATTGTTGCCAATGCCGCTTTTGTTTCCGGCTACAAAGGCGTGGTTATGGCCCCGACTTTTGGAACCGAAAGAAGAGGTGCACCGGTGTTTACCTCACTGAAGATTTCCAAATCTAAGATTTATGACCTTTCACCCATTACCACGCCGGACATGGTGGTTGTATTGGATCATACTCTCCTGGAAGAGGTTAATGTTGTTGCCGGGTTGAAAGAAAATGGCCTGGTGGTCCTCAATGCTCCAAGGCCTCTTGCGGCATATACCTTTGCTGGAATGAGAGTGGCTGTTTCCGATGTTACAAAACATGCTGTTGCGGCAGGCTTGCCGCCAGGAATAGTGAACTCCGGAATCATCGGTGCATTTGCCAAGGCATCCGGACTTGTTGATATTGATGTTCTGATACAGGCGATTGAAAAAGAATTTGTTGGAAAAAGACCCGAAAAAAATGCCAAGGCGGCACGCATTGTCTTTGATAATACGGATATCGGAGGTTGATGAATGGTAAAGAGAAAATATTGCAACATGATTTCGCGCAGCAAACCAGGCCCCGGCGATGGCGGCAACACCGGGTCATGGCGGGTGCTGCGCCCTGTCATAAACCTTGAAGCATGTATTCCGGCGAAGACTAAGAAAAAATCCTGTTTTAACTGCTGGCTATATTGCCCGGATTGCGTAGTTTCAAAGACGATTCCACCGGTAATAAATTATGAATACTGCAAAGGTTGCGGTATCTGTGCCGAGGAGTGCCCTGCAGATGCTATCACCATGGTTGCCGAGGCAACGCCGATGACGGAGGAGAAATAAGTCCATGCATATTATTGAATCCGGCAATGTAGCAGCAGCAACAGGTGTTAAGCTTTCACGGGCCCAGGTTATTGCCGCCTATCCAATCACCCCGCAAACACCTCTGACGGAAAAACTCTCTGAATTTGTTGAATCCGGTCAACTTGACGCGCAGTATATCCCCGTTGAAAGCGAGCACAGTGCTATGGCGGTCTGCATTGCCGCATCCACAGCGGGAGCCAGGGCCTTTACCGCGACGAGCGCCAACGGTCTTCTCTATATGGTCGAACAATTGCACTGGGCCGTGGGGGCAAGACTTCCTGTTGTCATGTGCGTTGCCAATAGGGGAATAGGCGCCCCGTGGACGGTGTGGAATGATCAGCAGGATACCATCTCGCAAAGAGATGTCGGTTGGATACAGATTTATGCCAATGACCACCAGCAGATTATTGATTCGGTGATCAAGGCCTTTAAGCTTGCCCAGACGGTCAGCATTCCGGTTATGGTTTGTTATGACGGCTACCTGTTGTCGCATACCTATATGCCGTTTGAGCAGCCCGATCAAAAGAAGGTGGATGCTTTCCTGCCGGCTTTTACCCCGAAGCATTTCCTTGATCCGGAAAATCCAGGGAATTTCAACACGGTTACTCTGCCCGACATACGGCCGGACGTGGACGGCAACATGGCCCCCGGCTACATTGAAATTCGTCATAATCTGCAGGAGGATTTACGGGCGGCCCTCGATATCTATGTGACCATTGACAAGGAGTTTGAGAAGAAATTTGGTCGGGGCGGCACACCGTTTATCGAAGAATATAGATGTGATGACGCTGAGTTTGTCGCTGTCAGCATAGGCTCCTTATCGTACCAGCTGCGAGATGTCATTGATATTATGAGAGATGATAAGGTGAAGATAGGTGTGATGGGCGTGCAGATGTACAGGCCTTTTCCCGATCAGGCAATTGTTCAGGCACTCGCCGGCAAAAAGTGTGTAATCGTTTTTGAAAAGGCGCTCAGCTACGGCAATCAGGGCGCATTATATGCCGACATTAAAGCAGCGCTGTACAGTAGCGCTAAAAAACCCAGTGTGCATAACTACATTCTCGGGCTTGGCGGCAGAGAGATAAAAACCCAACACCTCCTCGATGCACTGGCTCAATCATGCAGCGCTCCGCATACATTCGGCGACAGTCCTCGCTGGATCGGTTTAAAACTACAGGAATAGAGATCATGGGAAAAACCACAACAATTTTAAACCTGACTGAAGAAGAATTTGTCCATCCGGGAAACCGTGCCTGTTCCGGGTGCGGGTTATCAATCGTCTATCGCATGGGGCTGAAAGCTCTTGGCAAAAACACCATTCTTGTGGTGCCGCCAAGCTGCCTCACCGTATTGCAGGGACTGTATCCCGTGGCATCGACAAAGCTCCCCTGTGTCAATGTGACCTTTGCCTCAACCGGGGCAGCAGCAACGGGCGTTCGTGCCGCGATGAAAGCGCTGAAAAAGGCCAATGTCAATGTCGTGGCATGGGCGGGTGACGGCGGCACCGGCGATATAGGCATCCAAGCACTCTCGGGAGCTTGTGAAAGGGGAGAGGATATTATTTATATCTGCTATGACAATGAAGCGTATATGAATACCGGCGTGCAAAGATCCGGCACCAC
Organism: Desulfobulbales bacterium; assembly: GCA_038211245.1. GTDB lineage: Bacteria > Desulfobacterota > Desulfobulbia > Desulfobulbales > Desulfocapsaceae > Desulforhopalus_A. Next base: position 11,398 of record JBBQVT010000112.1, read on the forward strand.
TCCCCAGGGCGTACTCACTACGACAACTCCCATCCATGGGAAATTGCAGGAGAAAAAAGACGTTCCATCGATTATTGCAGCGCACGGTATCGGCTATGTGGCAACCGCTTCGGCCGCCTATCCGCTTGATTTTTATGATAAGGTCAAAAAAGCCACAACAATTTCAGGGCCAAGATATATCCATGTGCATACACCTTGCCCGCCGGGTTGGAACTTCGATTCAAGATATACCATCAAAATCGGTAAGCTTGCCGTGCAATCAGGGCTTTTCGATCTCTATGAAATTGAAAACGGTGTTTTTAAACTCACCGGGCCATCGGCCAATCTTCTCGGAAAAACCAGAATCCCGGTAACGGAATATTTTAAAACCCAGGGACGGTTCAAGTCGCTCAATGAAGAGATAATCAAAAAAGTTCAGCAGCAGGTAGATGCGAAGTGGGCTAAGTATTCATGATTACACGTCACATCGGGACAAAGTTTCCAGGTTAATCAATGGCGGGGATAGCCGATGAATGAACAAAATCCCGATATTCGCTGGAAGCAGCGATTCGCCCACTACAAGAAGGCCTTCATCTTACTGGAACAAACCATTACGATACTAAAGAGGCTGATCTCGAAGCTGCATCCGGCAAACTTACTCTATGGTCCATCTTATGTATCTCTTGAATACGCCCTTCACCATTACTCTCTTATACCTGAGCGTACAGCTGAAATAACTTCAGTTACGCCAGGTCGTTCAAAAAACCGCTTAAAGGCTCACACAGAGACTTCCGGCGATATAGATTGGGAATATTAGGTATACTGTCCCCGGAGTTCCCTGAATTCCTATCTATTGACATGCCGATACATCAGGACTAAAGTTGAAGCATAGAGTCACATTTGTGGCAAATTGCATCAACAAGAGAGTGTACAATGGCAACAGTATCCTTCAGAATTGACTCAAAACTCGCTGAACAAGCAGAGCGTGAAGCTCGAATAGAACACAGGTCGAAGGCTAAGCAGCTTGAATATTGGGCAAAATTAGGCAGGGCAATATCGTCAAAGCTCCATCTTGCCGATGCTATCGCCGTTACCCAGGGGCTAAAGGAAATCAGGCTGGAATATCCACAGCCTCTGCAGTCGATTTCCATTGATACGGATGATATTTTCAACGATCTTGAGAGCGATCGAAAGAAGGAAACTCTTTCGCAAAAGGTGACTTCCGCCAGGATTTACTATGAGGCAAGTCTGAGTAAAGAAGGTTGTCTTGACAAAGTCGATTCAGTAACAGGAAGAAGAGAGACAGGGCAATTTGAAGATGGTGAATTCAGGCCTCTTTGATGAATAATCCGAAACAACTTTTAATATTGGCTGGGGGGAATGGAGCCGGAAAGTCTACCTTCTATAATCTGTATCTGGCGAAGTACGGCATACAATTTGTAAATGCGGATTTGATAGTAAGGGAAATCGATTCTGAAAATGAGGAAGATTTAAGCTATCAAGCCGCTACAGTAGCCGCGAAAATTCGAGAAGACCTGATTGCAAAGGGAATATCCTTTTGTTTTGAGACTGTTTTTTCACATGAACAGCGATTTTCGCGTAAAGTTTTTATGATAACGCCTGCCTAATGCAGTACCGGCAAGCCATTGATGCAACATATTGTATATATACGAAATGTTTCGCTTGAGCGTTGGCATTATCACCGCCGCGTGTTACTTCGCATGGCGTCTTAAATAGAGTATATCCTCAAGTCAAAACAGCAGGCCTCATTCTGGCGATGCTCGTTGTTATGATAATAATTGTTTAATATCAATGTGTTGTAAAATTATTTCAGTGGTATGTCAAGGGGTCCTAATTAATTATGTTAATTATGTGTTTTTGACTTTCAACATATAATCGTCATGTAGTATAACTAAAGGCATGAGAGATGCCACTTTTTTTACCCGACCAATCGCCAGCTGGCAACGCCGCTATGAAGCATTGCGATCGTCTCTGGTCGAACGTTTACCCGACCAGATTGTGGCCGAGCGTTTTGGTTTCAGCGCCGGATATCTGCGGGTGCTTCGCCATCAGTTTCGTCATGGGAAAATCGACTTCTCTGAGCCTTCAACAGACGGGGGGAATTCTCGCCGGAAAGTTACATCAGAAACGCGACGAAAAATTGCTTCATGGCGACAACAAAATCTCTCTGCAGGCGAAATCGCTCAACTTCTCAACGAGG
>JBBQVT010000113.1:0-13524 GCA_038211245.1 Desulfobulbales bacterium
TTGAAACCTTTGACCGGGGCGGTTCAGTCATCATTCCAGCATTCGCCTACGGCCGAACCCAGGAACTGCTCTATTTTCTGCACGAGCTCTATTTGGCACGGGAAGTGCCGCCGATGCCGGTCTGGGTGGACAGCCCGCTGGCTACCCAGATCACCCACGTCTTCGGCGAACATCCGGAGACGTATGACCGGGAAACCCATGAGGCCTTTCTTAATAGAGGCTTGAACCCGTTTGATTTCTCTCAACTGAAATTTGTTCAAAGTGTGGAAGAATCGATGGCATTGAACCGTGACAAGCGATCGCACATTGTTCTTGCCGGCTCAGGGATGTGTGAGGGTGGGCGGGTGTTGCACCACCTTCGGCACAAGATCCACGATGAACGTAATACGGTTTTGATCGTCGGTTATATGGGGCAGAACACCTTCGGCAGACATTTGCAGGAAGTCGGCGAAAAATATAATGCCGAAGGTCGACAGGGTCCGGCGCCCCTGGTTCGCTTTTATAATAAGGAGTATCCACTGAAGGCAAGAGTAGTTACCCTCGGCGGTTTCAGTGCTCACGGGGATCGGTTGGAACTCATGCGGGTATTGAAGGAGTCCAATTTGACGGTGAAGAAGATCGCTCTGGTGCATGGAGAAGAGGAGCAAACTTTGGCATTTGCCGAGTATCTGCGCGCTGCGGGGTACAATGTGGTGGTCCCTCTCCTTGGCCAAAACGTTGTTGTTTAGAAACGAGAAAAGTTTTTTTCTGTTGATTATGGGGAAAATACGGATATAAACAAAATTAAGTAGTAAGCAACGATCGCTGTTACGTCTTACCTGAGATAAGGGGCTCCGGCTCCTATCTTCGGTTTTTGCCCTTGGAAGCGGTTAGAAATATTCGAACTATTGGATATACCTTGAAAAATCAAGATATGTCAAAGTGTTACTTTAAGGAGGTTGCGGATGGCGTTAAAGGTTACATTGGATGACGAGGAGTGTATCGGTTGCCAGAGCTGCATTGAGCTTTGTCCCGATGTATTCGGTTTTGACGATGAGACGGAAAAGGCCTATGTGTATGAACAATACTCAAAGGATGAGGAGTGTATTGAAGACGCTGCCGCAGCCTGTCCGGTTGATTGCATTGACATTGAGGAAGAATAGAATCGTCAGTGACGGTTGTGATAAAGACACTGGAAGAGTGCCGATTCCCCTTCAAGCTGCGAGCATTTGCGTCGAAGGGGGATTCACGGGGGTTGACTCTGGGGGGATCGCTGCAGCGACTTCCCGGGGCGCTTTGCATAGAATATCGGCTGGAGGGGGATTTACAGACGGTTGTTTTGCCCGCCTTCAACTCGGTTTATTCTCGACGCCATGAATTATGGCGGCAAACGTGTTTTGAGCTTTTTTTTGGTATTCCAGGGGAATTGCAATATTGGGAAGTGAATCTTGGTCCGGACGGTTGCTGGAACTTCTACCATTTCACCGGTTACCGGCAGGGAATGCAGGAGGCTGCAGCAGTTGCAGAATTCACCTTCCGTGTGCTCAAGGAGGGAAATACATTTTCTCTGTCCTGCCGGATTGATGTGCACAAGCTTGTCCCGGATTGTAAAAGACTTGAGGTCGGGATCGCCGCAGTGGTCCTCGATTCGACAGGGGCCGCGGCGCATTGGGCCATTGATCATTTCGAGAGCGTGCCGGATTTTCATGGCAGGCAAAGTTTTTTGATGGTGCTGCCGGGAGTGGCAAAAATGTGAAGCGGTCCCTCGAATTGCTGGCCCCGGCCAAAAATCTTTCCTGTGGCATTGCCGCCATCGACCACGGTGCCGATGCCGTCTACATCGGTGGCCCACAGTTTGGCGCCAGAGCTGCTGCAGCTAATGGTCTCGCGGATATTGGTAAATTGGTGACCGTTGCCCATCAGTTCCGGGCGAGGGTCTATGTTGCTCTGAACACCATCTTTGATGATCGCCAGCTGGCCGAGGCCACCCGCCTTGCCTGGCAGCTTCGGGAGATCGGTGTTGACGCCCTTATCATCCAGGATATGGGACTCCTCGAATGCCAACTGCCGCCGATTCCCCTGCATGCCTCAACCCAGATCAATAACCGCACCGTGGAGAAGGTGCAATTTCTCGAAAAAGTTGGTTTTAAGCAGGTAGTCCTGGCCAGGGAATTAAGCCTTACACAAATCCGGGCGATTCGTGCGGCTACCACCGCGACCCTGGAATTTTTCGTCCATGGTGCCCTGTGTGTTTCCTACAGCGGTCAGTGTTATATGAGTGAGGTGATGGCCGGGCGGAGCGCCAATCGGGGCGAGTGTGCCCAGTTCTGCCGTCATCAATACACGCTTCGCGATGGTCGGGGAGAAATCCTCCTCCGCGACCGCCATCTGCTCAGCCTCAGGGACCTGGATCTGTCTGCCCATCTTGCCGAGCTTATCGTGGCCGGAATCGATTCCTTCAAAATAGAGGGGCGTTTGAAGGATGAAGCGTATGTCAAAAATGTTACGGCCTTCTATCGACAGGCCCTGGATAAACTCATTGATGCCGATCCCGGGCTTTCACGAGCATCATCCGGCCGATGCAGTTTTTCGTTTGTTCCCGACACCAACAAATCGTTCAACCGGGGGAAGACCGAATATTTTCTTCTGAAAAAAAGAAACACCCCCGGGGCATTGGAAAGTCCCAAATCGACGGGCCAGCCATTGGGTCCGGTGGTTCATACGGGGAAGGGATATTTCATCTTGGAGACCAAGGAAACCGTCAATAACGGTGACGGCCTGTGTTTCTTGAGTTCTGAAGGTAGGCTTATCGGCTTAAAAGTGAACCGGGTTGAGAACGGCAGAATTCATTCCAAGGATCCCGTAGCGGTACCGCTGGGTACCCTTGTACATCGCAATGCCGATACCACTTTCGCTAAGCAACTCGCCCGCAGCGTCCATTGTCGGACTTTGTCGGTATGGATCCGACTTGCTGAAACTGCTGATGGGGTATTGATGACGGTGCATGATGAAGATGGTGTTGTCTCAAAAACTTTCCTCCAAGCCGAGAAAGAGGTGGCCAGACAGGCCGGGGCCATTGCAGCGATGGCGGAAAAACAGCTGAAAAAAAGTGGAGGAACCCTGTTCTTGGTTGCGGCGGTGGAGGTCGATCTTCAACCTGGGGCCTTCTATCCGGCGGCAGTCTTCAATGAACTGCGGCGAAAAGGATTGGCGGAGCACATGGCAAAGAGGCTGCAAGGGTATGTGGCCGAACAGGCTGAACTCACCCTCAACGATCATCCCTGGCCTGCGGACGAGGTGAGTTACTTTGACAATATCGCTAACCAGAAGGCACTGGCGTTTTACCGGAGGCACGGAGTGAAGACAGCCTATCGGTCAGGTCTGAAAGCGAAAGATGTTGTCGGCTGTGCCTTGATGACCTGCAAATACTGTATTCGGGCGCAACTGAAAATGTGTCCGAAGGTGGCCGGCAAGGTTACAGGAATTGTCGAACCCCTGGCCCTGGTCGACAATACCGGAGAGTATCAGCTGGGGTTCGACTGCGATCGTTGTGAAATGACCGTCCGGAAACGACAAGGGTAAAGAATCCGAGCAAATGGTGCGGCAGCGAAGGTAGCACCTCAGCCTGACCTGTGCACACTTCGCTTTTAGGGATCATCACCTGTGGTCGCTCATGGCACAATGGAAATATTGGGATACATTCCCTCCATGTGACCAAACTGGAAAGGTTGGATGGTATTCAAGGAGAGCCGTTGATTTTTCTGGGCATGGCCGGCATTTTTTCCATCCTCGAAGAAGGCTCCATTGACATCAAGGATGTGCTGGATCCGATCCTTGAATGCCTTGACGAACGCTGCGCCCCTGCCTTCAAAATGCATTCTTCCGGAAGAAAAGGCTGTATCGATATTGGAAAAATTTTCCAGCGAGATAGAGTTTTGAGTCAGTTCTTCCCGGTTTCGCACCAGGCCCCAGACCAGATGATGGGCAGGGATCTCCAGCGCCTCTTCAATGTCAATAATGGTATGTGGCATGACGATACAACCCTCACCGATCTTCAGACGATTCTGTTTTTTGCCACACAGGAAACTATTAAAACCGACAAAGACGCCAAGTCCCAGATCCCCTTCAATAATTTTTGCCCCATGGGCGGTCACATTGAAGCCCTCAAGATGGGAATTGATGATGAAACAGTTTTCCTGGGCATTTGCTCCCTTGCCAAGGGTCGAGTTCTCAATGTAGGCCCGCTGGGAAACCAGGACGTTGTCGGCAATTTTAATATTCGGCAGAACCACGGCATAGCGATCAAGTGATGCCGTCTTGGGAATTGAGTCAATTTCTTCGAGATTGACGAAATCGAAGACCCGTTGAAATTCGAATTTCCGTTTTTCGATAAAGTCGATAAGGACACCCCAGGGTACCTTGTCCGGGGAAAGAGATACGTAATGTTCAAGAATCTCCGGTGGGTACTTGTAATAGAAATTGAAGTTGCCGGGGCTATTAACCCAAATTGTTCCGGGATCGACATTAAGGTGGGAAATCTCGCCGGCCTGGATGTAGGAATAGGCACCGATGATGCAATCCCGCATGGTTGTCAGATCAACGGTGGCGTAAGGTCCGAGAAAACAGCCGTCTGACGGGGAGCCATGGATATTTGCATAATCCATGGCCAGAGTATCTTTAATAAAAAATTTCTCAGGAGTTTCCGGATCGTGGGAGTAGTTGTGCACCAGGGTTTTGACCAGGGCACTGTCTTCAATGTCGATGCGCTCGTCTTTTGTCAGGGTTAAGGTGAATTTGCCGAAATTGATCTGGCGATCCTTGCGCTTCAGTTCGTCGCCACGAATGTCGCTTTTATACAGCAGGGAATTTCTTACCCGGCATTTACCGAGAAAATAGCTGCCGGCCAGAGCGGAATGTTCGAAGTGGAGGTCAAGCGGATGGTCGGGGGTTATGCCGTAAAAGGCATAAAATTTACTCATTTGATCGGGAATGATAAGCTGCGTGGCAAATGGGGTGACATCAAAATGCAGTTCTCGAAGATTAACATTAACCCTCTGAATAATCCTGTTGAAGAGTATTTCCAGTTCTTTCATAATTTTTCTCACGAGCTCCCGGTTTTTTCAAGTGTCATCATTTCATGAAAAACGGCGGCAAAGACATCCGATATCCGCAGGATGCCGATAATCTCTTCTCCTTTGGTAACCAGCAGGGACAGGTGTGTTCCGGCAATGAGTCGATGAATGGCAGTATCCAGGCTGCAATCTTCGGCAACAAATTCTCCCGGGGTAGGCATCTGCATGAATTCTTCAACTTTTTTTGCCGCTGCTTCACGTAATGTCTCCTCCTTGATGATCTTTCCGCGGGCCCGATATTTGTCACGGAGTTGGGTTACATAGTCTTCGCTGAATTTGAATTTGCGTATCTCCTCAAGTTCATCAGTGAAATCGAATTCTGTTTCAATCGCTTTAAGAGCTCGCATTTGACTGATTTTTCCAACCACATTACCATCATGGTCGAGGACGATTATAGCTCGGTGTTGGTACTTGCTGACGGTATACGCTTCCTGTGCTCGTTCAAGAACATGAATGGCATCAATGAGGGGCGTTCCGATTACCACCGTTGCATACTCGGCGATCGGAACCATAAGATCTTTGACAAGGTAGTTTTTCACATTGCCTCCTGGGTGGCGAGAGCAAAAACCGTTTAAGCGGCAAAATCAACTGGTGCGAATAACGGCTTATTATTTAGCATAAAAATGTAAATTTGTCAAACACTCCGAGAACCACTGTCGCGGTGGGAGTGGCCGACTCAGCAATTTTACCGGGCCATCTTCTCGGTTGTTTTTGGGAGTTCAGCAAGGGGGAAAAAGAGGACGGCGAGGGCGATCGTTTCGGAACGGGCAAAAAGGTAGGGATGCTCCAGATAGTAAACCGGATAATCGGTAACCTTAAGATTATAGGTTTTCTCAAGAAAAATCTGGAGATCGGCAGGAATGGCCGGCGATTGAGCCGCTTGCCATACCACTGCGGCTTGGGAGTAACGGGTCCGGTCGACCAACCTCTCAAGACGGTATTCAGGAATTAAGGCAGCACTCCCCGGGAATTGGATATGGAGGTTGCCGGCGATAAAGCGATTATCACTGATGATAAGGCCATTGGCAAAACCCAAACGGCGCATCTCTTCGGCTAAGGTGTTAAAGGGATAATTCAGCCGGCAAAAGCTCCCGCTATAGGGGGCTGCGACGACCCGGGTGTTCAAGGCAAACTCTATGTCCAGTTTCATCCGGTAAAAACTCTCTGCATAGGAGGCGCCGACTACTCGGATTGTAAAGGCCAGGTATATAGCCAGTGCCGCAACGGCAACTATCCGGAGAAAGAGTGTGCAACGCGTCGGTGTGATGGCGATGGGAGAAAGTCTTGCAAAGAAAAAGATTGGCGTGACGAACAATAGCGGCTGAAGCCATCGGTCCTTTACGAAAGTCACTTTGCCTGCCAGCACTACAACAAAAAGGACGAGGAAGAGAAAGAGCATATATCTGCTGATGAATTTCCAGTGAAAACCATCTTGATGATTTTGTCTCAGGGCGAAACCCGCTGGAAAAAGGCAAAGGAAAATGAGCCACAATGGTGTTAGGAACAGAAGACTCGTGACGAGCAAGCTGGTTATCCCTTTGTTCCAATAGTTGTCAATCTCACGTTCGAATTTGTGGGTGGCTGAAAAAACGATATCCTGATTTTCGACTATCCAGAGTACATAGGTTCCGACAAAGGCTGCTGTGATGAGGATGCTGACAAGGATTTTTTTAGAAAGAATAACCTTCCTGCACTCGGCAAAGGAGAAAAATGTGAGCAAAAGAACTGCCACAAACAGAAAATAATTTGGTTTGGCGAGAATTCCCGTACCAAGCAGCACGCCAAGTACGCAATAGTTGGTGAGGCTCTGGGTTTTTATCAGGCGCATGGCCTGCCAGAGAGTTGCGGCAGCGGCGAAAACCACCAGGGTTGTGTGGGTCATGTCGCGCTGCGATTCCCAACCGATTTGCGGAATTAAAAGCAGGGATAAGGCTGCGAGCATCGCCGAACGGGTGTCGCGAAGGATTTCTTTGGCGGCAAAAAAAACACAGATGTAGGTGAGAAGGAGAAGGCCGTTTTTCAGGAGGCTGACGGCGAAGACGTTTTTCCCGAAAAGAGCAAAGAGAAAATATTGAATCCAGGTGTACAGCGGAGGCTGTTCGGTGTAGCCGGCAAGGAGCCACTGGCCAAGCAGTGCTTGTTCAGCCTCGTCATAATCAAGAGAGCCGGAAAGTGCCACCCTGAGAGCAATATGCAGTGCGAAATAGCCGCAGAGTGCCAGGAAAAACTTCAGCGTCAGGTCATTTTGATCCTTCTGGTCGGTCGAAATATTCATCTCATATTCAAATATGCACGCTGGCGCCGGCAGAGGAGGGTGTTCCTGAAGTAGACGACAAAGCCAAAGAGTTGACCGACAAAAAGAACCGGATCCCTGCGGATGATTGCATAGCTGAGAACCATGATCGAACCGATAATACTAAAAATCCAGAAATCAATTGGCAAAACAGATTGTTTTTCCTTCTCAGAATAAAACCACTGGAGGACAAAACGAAAGGTGAAGACAACCTGGCCGGCCAGTCCCCAGAGCATAAGGGCAAAAGAGATATCCTTGTTACCGATGATCTTTTGCAAATTATAGGTTTCGCCGTTGATCAGCCAGCAGATGGCAAGAATCGGGAAGGCGATTATGAGGATCTGGACGGGAAGCAGAATTTTTTTCCAGAAACCATGATAGTAAAGATTGCGAATGTAAATCCCGTAGGTAACCGCCTGACCGAGAATTATGGCCAAATCATGGCGGAGAACACCATAAAGCACGAGAAGAAAGGAGGCGAGGATGCTAAGTTGCCAGAAAAGCAGCGGGGAGAGCACACGCCCGGCCTTTTCTGAAGATATCCATTGGACAAGGAGCCTAGCCGAAAAAAGAATCTGGGCCAAAAAACCGATGGCAAAGACGAGATATTGATTCATGAATTTTGGGTTGAGAGGCCGTAGCGAATGTATCGACTGCGGATCCAGCGAAAGGCCAGGGTGTCGAAAAATGGGCCGATAAGACGGTTCCAGAGGTGGTATTTACTGGTTCCGGCAGAACGTGGGTAATGGGTGACGGGAAGCTGTTTGACCTTGCCTCCCTGCAACTGCACCAGGGCGGGAAGAAAGCGATGCATGCCGATGAAGAAAGGCACTTGCCGGGCGAAGGAGGCCTTTATTATTTTTAAGGGGCAGCAGGTGTCCAGGATCCCATCGTTGATCATCAGCCTTCTGTAAGTGTTGGCGAATTTTGAAGAGAGTTTCTTTATCAGACCGTCCTGCCTGTTTTGCCTTATGCCGTTTACCATGTCGTATTCTGGAAAGAAGCAAAGGTAGGTGAGGAAATCGGCAGGGCGGGTTTGAAGATCGGCATCGATATAACCGATGAGAGAAGTGGTGCAATGATCGATGCCGGCTTTTATTGCAGTGCTGAGGCCATAATTGCCATCTAAAGTGAGAACGGAGCAGAAGGCCTGCCGTTCCCGGCATTTTCCGGTCAATATATTCAGGCTGCTGTCGGTTGATCCGTCGTTAATAAAAAGGGCTCGGGTGATCAGCGGCGCAGTTTCAACAAAGCGGTCAAGTTCCAGAAAAAAAGCAGGTAAGCTCTCTTCCTCGTTAAATACCGGCACTATGATGGTCAATTCGTCTATCATGTGTTGTGTCGAAAAAGAAAATTCAATTTCTAAGTTCCTAAACACGTACGACTAACAAACATCAACACGAAACTCAAGTGATTTCCTTTTCACCTGGATATTGGATATAAGCAGCCGACTTGATGCGCACCGAGACGGATCAAGTTGTCGTAACCTGCAAAGGAAGCTGTTTGGAGAAATTTTCAAAAAGCTGGGCGGCGGCATAGCAAAAAGTATACAAAGGGCTATGCGAATTTTAGCACTGAACGCGATAGTGAGATTTTTCTCAACATTTGACGGATCTTCCAGGCGAATTTTACAGAAGGATCCCGATGGCAATGAAAGACGGGCGGAGGAACGAGGAGAAGAGTGTCTTCTGGTTATTCCAGAATAGCCCCGTATTTACGGAGGATGTCATCTTTGGTGATTTTTTCTGGTATACCTTTGGGCATGCGGACGTTGCGCCCACAGAGAATGAAGACTTCATAGGCATCAAAAATGGCATAACGGTCTTGGTCAAAAAAGATGAGTTTATTGCCGTTTTCTTCTCTGACCTGTTGGCGGAATTTTCTCATCCCTGTGTCGTGGCCTTTGCGCTCCATTTTCTCCTGTTGTTCCATCCAAACCCGAAAGGCAGTGGTGAGGGACATAAGTAAAAGAGTCAGATAGACGTGAGACCGAAAACCGTTCGTGGTGTTTTTCGGCGAACGCTCAATGAACCAGGCCTGCTTGGCTTCTCTGAACAAACCGTTTTCGATTTCACTGCGGGCATCATAGCCGTCATAGACGTCAAAAGGTTTTGCCACGTCGCCATTGGTGAGGATGACCATGGTATTGATATTGGGATTATTGGCTTTGAAGGGATCGGACAGGACGACAACCGCATTGATTGGACTTGGCGGGAATGAAAAAGGTGATCTTTTGTGAGGTAAGCCACCAGAGCAATTTCCCATCCATGAAGCCACGGTCAATGGCAATGGAAACAAGCGTGGCATGACCTCCTAAATTATCGATCGCTTGCTGGATTACCTCTTGGGCAAGTTGACTGCCGTTAAAGCCGACTAGGCGCATCAGTGCCTGAGAATGCAATATGACTGGGTCGATATGCCAGAAGAATTCAAGCCCAGCGATAATTCGCATCAGGTAAATATAGGTGTGCCAGGCGATTCTGTCGGCAATGTTCTGTGATGTTTGACTGTGCTTTTCCATACCGGAGTGTCTACCATGAACGGGCAAGCATGTCAAATGACTGCAGGCTATATATATATATGATATTACGATTAATATCGGCACTTCAGGATGCCCTGTGTTGAACGATCAAGGGCTTGCGCAGGAGAGGTTGTATGTATAGGAATTATCGGGCAGTGGGGAAGCTCTGAATAGGAAAATATCGCGAAAAAACAGGTATTTATAGAAAACGGTCGGACCCGAAAAAATCCAACTTCTCCAGAAAAAATATTGCGGCACGAGAAAAAAATCCGGTTCAAGCCTGGCTTATATCCAATATCCAGCTTGAAAAGGGAATGTTGACGCATTGGATCGGATGGCCCTTCATTGAAAAGGGCTTTTTTAGGAAACCCGAAGAAAGCGCTTACACTTATTACCACCAGCTCTGGGATCGTCATTCCCCGGATACCGCCAGGGGCTGGAGAACATAGATTTTGCCGCTGTCGGTGGAAAAGTACAGCCAACCCTCGGCGCTCTCGGTCAGAGCCCGGATACGCTCGTTCAACTCCATGAGAAGGCGTTCTTCCTGCAGGGGAATCCCGGCGCCGTCAAGAACTACCCGGTTGAGGTGGCGCATTTTCAATGCCCCGGAAAACAGATTGCCCCGCCATTTGGGAAATGCCGCACCTTCATAGAGCAACAGGCTGCCGGGGGCAATGGATGGAATATACACCTTGACCGGAGCCACCATGCCTTCCTTGTGGGTGGCTTCGCCCACGGCGACCGGCCCCCAGTACTCCATGCCGTGGGAAACGGCAGGCCAGCCGTAATTTTCCCCGCGCTCGATGCGGTTGATCTCGTCGCCGCCCCTTGGGCCGTGTTCGTTGCTCCACAGACGGTCCCGGCCGTGGTCATAGGCAAGGCCCTGCGGATTGCGATGGCCATAACTCCAGATTTCCGCAAGGCCGCCACCTTTGACAAAGGGATTGTCCCCGGGTACCGATCCATCCATGCACAGCCGTAGAATCGATCCGGCATGGTTGGCAGGGTCTTGGCCATTTTCCCGCTCGCCTCGGTCGCCAATGGAAAAATAAATATGGCCGTGACCGTCAAAGGCAATGCGACTGCCGAAATGCTGGTCGGTAACGGAAACGGAGCGGGTGACAAGCAGGTCCTGCAAGTCAACCAGATTCCCACCGGAAAGGCGTCCCCGGGCGAGTGCGGTCGCCGCCTGCCTGCCCTGCGGCTTACTGTAGGTGAAATAGATCCAGTCGCCGTGCTGAAAGCCTGGCGGAACGGCAACATCAAGCAGACCGCCCTGTCCTTCGTTATGCACTTGCAACCCGGTCTGCAGGTTTTTCACTGTGCCGGTTTTCGTATCAAGGAGATTGAAACGACCGTTTTTCTCGGTAAACAGGAGTTCCGTTTGACCAGTAAAAACCATCCCCCACGGGATATCAAGTTTATCCACCAGCAGATTAACCTGATACTCCATCCCCCCGCTGCTCCCAGTGAAAATGGGTGCGGCATCCGCTGGCCTGTAGAATAATGAAGATATTAAAACAAATAAACAACAGGAGATGTGCATTATAACACTCCATCTGTGGGGATGTGCGGCATGCCTGCCGGATGTGCTCGGGTTAGGCCGCGCACTCTTCGCGAATCAGTTGGTCCGCCAGAGGCTACAACGCCCGGTGTATAGCAACTGTATTGCATCTTATAGTAAGACTGATCGGTGATTATGCCAGTGCGGCAAGAGTGTTCCCCCGCATTGACAAGCGGTAATAATCTCTTAAATTTAGCCGCAGGTCTACTGAGTTCTCCGGCACCGCTGGTCTTTAAAATACAATTCTTGCTGCAGGTAAGCCGGACCGATGCACTGTGGCCGGGAAATACTCAAACAAGGATAAGGACCATGACCTATACATATCAGAACTGCGGTTCTGATGCTGATGACTCCAACAAGCTCTGCAATCCAGTCAATAAGGAACACGAAAGTATATCCTGCGGGGTTTCGGTCAAAATGTGGTTGGCAGTTCAAGCGCTCCGGGACTTTTTGCCTCGTAGCCAGGTAAAGGCTATCCTCACCAATTTTCTGCCTATCTCCACGGCAGCAAGGTTCGTCTTCCCAAAAGTTTACCAAGATACTATTTCCAGCCAACATTTTGCGCACTGACGAATAACCATGATACGCTGTCTGCTTATCGCCCTATCCCTGCAATTGTTCACCGCCTGTGAGCAAACCAATTTACTGGTGATGACAGATGCCGCTTCGGATGCGGTTTCGGCCATCACTCTTACTGATAACGAGGTGCAAAAACTTGCCAAGTTGACTATTCGGGAGACAGATGCCAGGCATCAGGTGGCGGCCGCTGGCACCCCTTATGCAACACGGTTGCAGAGCATTGTGGCAAAGCTTGGGGAACGAGATGGCCGGATCTTCAACTTCAAGGTGTATCTGACTAGAGAAATCAATGCTTTTGCCATGGCTGACGGCAGTATACGGATCTTCAGCGGGCTGATGGATCTTATGAACGACAGGGAGTTGCTCTTCGTCATCGGTCACGAAATGGGCCATGTGGTGCAAGAACACTCGCGAAAAAAAGTGGTGCTCGCCTATGCCGCCAGTGCCGTGAAAAAGGGACTTGCCTCCCAGGAGAATGACATTGGACAAATTGCCAATTCTCTCATCGGTTCCTTGGTCGAGCAACTGACCAATGCCCAGTTTTCCCAGCATGAAGAACGCCAGGCGGATCGCTACGCTGCGGTCTTTTTACGGGCTGAGGGGCTGGATAATGCGGCCGCAGTCTCGGCGCTTATGAAGCTGTCCGACCTGGCTAGGCAGCACACTTTTCTGTCAAGCCATCCCGACCCCGAGGCTCGGTCCAAACGGCTCCTGAACAATGACCCTGTTGATGATGCCGATGAGCAGTCCTTTTTTGCCAAACTGCTTGTCTATGCTGAGAAGCTGGTGATCGGCATTCTCAACCTGATCCTGCTGCTCCTCGAATGGGTGCTGTCGTTTTTTAATTAAAAGATCCTGCGCTTCTGCACAAATTGCTGTGATCAAAAACATCTCAATGGGGGTAGACACACATGACACCTTTGCTATGGTTGGAGAGTTTGTCATGGTCGCCAAACCAGCCGTTAACATGGATGGAGCTGACCATGGTGACCGCGCCGTTTTTCTCGAAACAGTCGACAATAGCCGGCACCGCCTCCCGGCTGAGAGGGGCGACATCCTCGCAGAAATCAAAGGTGGTCGGTGGCGCATTTTTCAGCGGCTGTATACGAGGCTGCATGGAATCGGTCACCTCCTGCTGAGCGTCCGCCTCACCGCATCCTTCCAACCGTTGTATTTGCGGATGCGGATGTCTTCGGCAAGCGACGGGATGAAGCGTTTGTCACGTTTCCACGAACCGGCGAACTCATGCGGCGGTGGAAAGAGCCCTTTATGTAAACCGGCGAGATAGGCGGCTCCTAAGGCGGTGGTTTCGAGAACCATCGGCCGGTCAACGGGGGCATTGAGGATATCGGCAAGAAACTGCATGGTGAAGTTGGAGGCGACCATGCCGCCGTCGACCCGCAGCACGGTTTCGCCCATACCCTCCCAATCACCGCGCATCGCCTCCAGGAGATCG
>JBBQVT010000114.1:0-13270 GCA_038211245.1 Desulfobulbales bacterium
CCATTTATATCATGGTATGGAAAGGTGTCAAGAGAAAATTTCGATTGACTTCGGTAGGATAGTGACCACAAAAAATATGCCATGACACACAATGCACAGTATACATCATGTCATGATATACTATATAAGGTAGCTATAAAGGGATTTCTGGGACGACATCCCCAACACACCGAAACTGTCTCACGGCGCACTCGTTGAATATTTACTGGAAATTCAGAATAGTTATGCGAGTGCCAGTGAATAGGAGATTTTTTCAGATGTGGGGAAAGGTGGGGGGTTGGAATATGAGTAAAAACAAAAGGGCAACTGCAGTCACCGCAGTCGCCCTTCCGCTCTTAGCCAAGAGTTACAACAGCTTATATCTATTCGTTTAACAACTGAGAATAATCCCCTTGATCAGCAAAGCCGTGTTCCGGCCCTGGAAAAGAGCCGGCCTTCACTTCCGCACCGTATTCCTGAATACTTTGCTTAATAACAGGAGACAGATCGCTGAATTTCTTAACAAATTTGGGGATAAATTTATCAAACATACCCAGCAGGTCGTGGGTAACCAGCACCTGCCCGTCACAATGAGGACCCGCACCGATACCGATGGTTGGAATGGCGATAGCTCCGGTGATCACCTGAGCTAGGCCCGACGGAATACATTCCATGACCACAGCAAAGGCCCCTGCCTCTTCCAGCCCCCTAGCTTCGGCCAAAAGCCTCCGGGCAGCATCGAGCCCCTTACCCTGCACCTTATAGCCACCGAGTTGCCCGGCGGTCTGTGGTGTCAGGCCGATATGGGCCATGACCGAAATCCCGGCATCAACCAAGGCCCGGACGACCCCGCACATCACCAACCCGCCTTCAAGTTTAACGGCATCGCAACCGGCTTCCTTCATAAAACGCATGCCGCTGCAAACAGCGTCCCGTTCACCGGTTTGATAGGCCCCGAAGGGCATGTCGCCGACGATGAAGGCGTCAGGGGCCCCACGCCGAACCGCCTTGGCATGATGGAGCATTTCCTCCATAGTTACCGGCACCGTGGAATCATAACCAAGCATAACCATCCCCAGGGAGTCACCGACCAGAAGGATGTCTACCACGCCACAGCTGTCCAACAAGCGAGCCATTGAGGCGTCGTAGGCGGTGAGCATGGAAATCTTCTTCCCTTCTGTTTTCATTGACCTGATGTCTGCAATTGTTCTGCGCATAACTCTATCCTCTTTCTCAAGGGACCTCATTATTATCTCTTTTCCATTCCTCGAAAAGAGACTGCTGTGTGGCTCCCTGCCGGGGAACCTTTCGTCCGAAATGTTCATACGCCCTGGCGGTGGCCATCCGACCGCGCGGGGTCCTTTGCAAAAAGCCCGACTGAATGAGAAACGGTTCATAAACGTCTTCAAGGGTGTTTTTTTCTTCACAGACAACCGTCGCCAGAGTCTCAAGACCGATTGGTCCACCCTCGAACTTATCAATAATGGTGAGCATTATCCTTCTATCCATATCATCAAGGCCAAACTGATCAACACCGAGAAGATTGAGTGCCTCGTTGGCAACCCTGACATCCACCACGTCATGGCCGCCGACTTCGGCAAAATCCCGCACCCGCCGCAGCAGTCGATTGGCAATTCTCGGAGTGCCCCGGGAACGCCTGCCCAATTCCAGTGCCCCGGCCGGATCGATGTTCATACCGAGAATCCTTGCCGACCGCTGAACAATGATCACCAGCTCTTCGGGGGTATAAAAATCAAGGCGCAGAACAACGCCAAAGCGGTCTCTCAAGGGCGGTGTCAGGAGGCCGGTACGGGTTGTCGCCCCGACCAGGGTGAATTTCGGCAGGTCCATCTTGACCGACCTGGCACCAGGCCCCTGGCCAATGATCAGGTCGAGCTGGAAATCCTCCATGGCCGGATAAAGGATTTCCTCCACCACATGGTTGAGACGGTGGATTTCATCAATAAAAAGGACGTCACCCTCCTGCAGGCTAGTGAGAATGGCCGCCAGATCTCCCTGTTTTTCAATGACCGGACCGGAAGTCACCTTGATTCCCGCCCCCATCTCGTTGGCAATGATATAACAGAGAGTAGTCTTGCCAAGTCCTGGAAAACCGTGAAAAAGCACATGATCGAGAGGTTCGCGGCGACCAAGGGCTGCCTGGATAAAGATCGCCAGACTCTTTCGTACCTGTTCCTGGCCGATGTATTCGGCAAGCCTCTGCGGCCTGAGAGCATTGTCGGTTGCCGGCTCACGCACCTGGGGTTGCGGATTGACCAAGCGGTTGTCCGCAGTTATATCTTCTTCGATGTTCATGCCAGTGTCCGCAGAGCCTCCCGGATAAGAATTTCGATGCGTATCTGGGCAAAGGCTTCCTCGCCCTGTTGTCTTTTGACCGCCTCAAGGGCTTTTCTAGCCACGGGATCAGGATAGCCAAGATTGGTCAAAGCCGACAAGGCATCGGCTATAACCGAACCGGCGACCACTATCACATCCTGGCCGTCGACGGAAAAAGGCAGTGTGCCACTGCTTAAATGGGCAACTTTTTCTTTCAGCTCAACACAAATCCGCTCCGCCGTTTTTTTACCGACACCGGGCAGCATGGTCAGTCGCTTGAGGTCTCCGGCAAGAATCGCCTGGCAGATCTCAACCACACGCATCCCCGACAACATCGCCAGGGCCAGCTTCGGTCCAATACCGGTGACCGTTCGAAGGATGAGAAAAAGTTCTTTTTCCTCCTCTTCGAGAAAACCGAAGAGCGTAATGGCATCCTCACGGACATTGGTGTGGATATGCAGAAATACCTCCCGGCCTTTTTCCGGCAACCGGGCAACAGCATCGGTTGCCAGGAACACCTCATAGCCGACTCCGCCGACATCGACAACTGCTCGATCGGCACTTTTTGCGAGGACCCTGCCTGTTAAAGTGGCAATCATAAAATATTAGACCTGAATCTGATTTGCATGGCAAATGGCGACGGCCAGTGCGTCGGCGGCGTCCGAGCTCGGTTTACCGGAAAGCCCCAGCAACACCTGCACCATGTGCTGCACCTGCTCTTTTCCTGCCTGGCCGTAACCGGCAACCGCCCGCTTGATAGCCCGCGGGCTATAATCGTGAACCATCAGCCCATTTTGCATAACGGCTACCACCGCAGCGCCACGGGCATGACCGAGTTTGATTGCCGAGCGCGGATTGGATGCGAGAAAAACCTCTTCAATTGCCGCAACCACCGGCTGATGGACCTGAACAACTTCATTCAGGCCCTCGAAAATCTCGTTGAGCCGATAGGAAAACGATTGATCCTTGGTGGTCTTGATAACGCCGCAAACAACAAATTCCAGACGCCCACGATAGGCGTCTATAATCCCATATCCGGTTACCCTGCTTCCCGGATCAACCCCGATGATCCTCGCCACTTGCCCTGCCGGTTACGACAGTTGCTCCATCAGAGAATCATCAATGTCAAAATTTGAAGAAATGTTCTGAACATCTTCATGATCCTCAAGATTTTCCATGAGCTTGATAAGCGACTTGGCTATTTTTTCGTCGGTGACCTCAACGGTCGTTTTCGGAATCATCGACACCGAGGCATCGATAAAAATTAGTCCACCCACTTCCAGGGCTGCACGGACGTTTTCAAACTCCTCGGGCGAGGTGTAGACCTGAAATTCGCTCTCTTCTTCCACCACATCGTCAGCCCCGGCTTCAAGGGCCATATCCATCAATTTTTCTTCGGTGGTGAGCTTTTTATCAATGAGGATCAAGCCTTTTTTCTCAAACATCCAGGACACGCAGCCGGATTCGCCGAGATTGCCATTACTCTTGGCAAAGAAGTGGCGCACATCGGCGACCGTCCGGTTACGATTGTCGGTCATACATTCGACGAGCACGGCAACTCCGCCGGGGCCGTAGCCTTCGTACATGATCTCGTCATATATCTCGCCGGCGATCTCACCGGTGCCCTTTTTAATCGCCCGAGCAATATTGTCCTTGGGCATGTTTTCGGTCTTGGCCGTGGCCACTGCCGTTCTTAGCCGAGGATTTCCCTCCGGGTCTCCACCGCCAGCTCTTGCGGCGACGGTGATTTCCTTGATCAACCGGGTGAATATTTTCCCCCGCTTGGCATCAATTGCCCCTTTTTTCCTCTTAATTGTTGACCACTTAGAATGTCCAGACATAGAGCATACCTATTATTTTTTTGGTTATAATATATTCCCGGGCTGCAACTCTTTTTCGGGAACCGATTTCATATAGCCCATTCCCAGAACAAAAACCTCTCGGCTCTCGATACGGGAGCTTTTCGGCTTTTGCACTTTTACCATCGTAAACCGCTTCTTCATCTCACCGACAAATTCCGGGAAATCCTCGCTCTGAAAAACCTTGCAGAGATAATGCCCTTTATTAAGCAGCAACTCTTCGGCAAGCGCCAGGGTGTGCCGCACCAAGATCAGCGACTGCTGGGCATCCGCCCATCTGCTGCCGGTGGTCTTGGGGGCCAGATCGGAGATCAGCACCCGAAATGCCGGACGGAACTGCCGTACCGCGACAAGCAATTCCGGAGCCATGATATCCTGGCACAGCCAATGAATCGGCGCCCCTCCGGGTCTTGCAACCTCATCCGCCTGTTGGAGGTCAACCCCGACAACGATGCCTTTGGGACCTACCACCTCAGCCGCATAAAGCGACCAACTGCCCGGAAAGCATCCAAGATCGAGGACGCTGTCACCCCGGGAAAGGAACTTAAATTTCTGCTGGACCTCTTCCAGTTTATAGATTGAACGAGCCGGATATTTCTCTTTTTTTGCTTTTTTCGAATAGTAGTCGTTTATTTTACGCACGTTTTAGTCCATTTATTATTCTTTGACAAGGCGAATTCCGGCTGTCACCGCACTCCTCATGATGAGGTCGGATGGTTCACTGTAAGCATCTGCAGATATGTAGCAACAAAGGCCAGCGCCGTCTGCCGATCCGTCACTTTCCCTTCCACCCTGGCCACTTCCAGTTCATCAAAAAGAGTGGTGAACAGTGGTCCGGGCACTAAGGCAAATTCTTTGATAAGATCCTTGCCGTCAAGCAGGCGTGGTCCGAAAAGCACCGGTTGTATGTGATCATCATACATCTTCTGTACGAAGTCGAACAGCTCGGCCAACTCCTCTTCCATCCGCTCCGGTTTCTTTTCCCCGCGGCTGGCCATACTGTCAGCCATCGCCAGGAGAAAAAGCCCGGGCAGATCGCTTCCGGCGCGTCGACAAAGGTTCAACGCCGCTCGCCTGGTGATTTTGCCTTCTCGCGACACATTGCACAGGTGAAACGGGTGCATGTGCATGGCTATAAACCCGCCGGTGCGCTCGATATCCGCCTTGCTCCAGCGGCTACGCTCGGCAAATTCCCGAAAGATCTGGACGCCCTTTTCGTCATGCCGATAAAACGTCACCCGACCGTTGTTGCCGGCTTGCACATCCCTTGTTGCCGGTTTCCCCATATCATGCAGGAGCGCCGCCCATTTAAGACAAGAGAGAGCATACTCCTGTTGCAGATAGTTGCTTATTTCCGTGATGCGGCTCGGGAAAAACCGCTTCGGGTTGGCAAGGATTTCCTCCATGGTCGCAAGGGCAAGAAAACTGTGTCCGAGAACGTCGAGGTGATGAAATTCCGGCTGCTCAACCCCTGCTCCCCGGTAGAGTTCCGGCAGGAGAAGCGCCAGTAGCCCATCCTCGTCCATGGTTTGCAGGACCAGAGAAGTCCGAGGTGAATTAAAAATCATCCGCAGCTCATAGCCGACCCTTTCCGCCGCGGCATCGGCGATACGCGTTGCGTGTTTTTTCACCTCTGCCCGAGTCTTGTCAACCAGATGAAATCCGAGCATTGCACACAATCGATAACCGCGCAACATCCGCAGCGGGTCGGCGACAAAGGCGCCGGGACAATGCCTTATCCTTCCATCCCGGAGATCCGCCAGGCCTCCGGTCGGATCAAGTAAACGAATCGACTCTCCGTCAGCCATCAATGCAGCAAGTGGTATCGCCATGGCGTTGACGGTAAAATCGCGGAGACGCAGATCCTCTTCAATGGTCACCGTTCCAGCGCGAAAGGTTGCAAAATCTACCTGCTCATTGCGCCATACCACCCGAACAGCTTCATCCTCCGGACCGGAAAGATCAACGAGGGTCCCGCCGCCGAGTTCTGTGCGTAACTGTTTTGCCAGCACACCGGCAGAACAAGGGGCGGCGATATCAATATCGCCAGCCGTCCGCCCAAGCAGCCAGTCGCGCACCGTCCCGCCGACCATATAGAGTGACACATCGTTTTTGACCGACAGCCGCAACAGAGCCTGCAGCACCTGCGGAGATACGTTTCCCCGTAAATCTCGTAAATTGTTCGGCGTCAAACAATGCACCCTTTCCTTTCCCTTGGTCCTTGACTATATTCTTTGCCCAAACGACCAACGGGTATCCCAGAGATTCCACAAACCTCCCCGACGGGGCAGGCAATGATACCATATCCAGGCGAAGAAAGACAGCTCCGCGCCACTTCCAGAAGAAACCCATGTCTGCCACCAAGCCCTTTCTCTATCTAGCACCCATCCGCGGCCTCACCGATTCTCTGTTCCGCGACACCCTGCACGATCACTTCAAAGGCTTTGATGCATCGGTTACGCCGTTCATAAACCCGCAGAGAAAATCTCTTTATGAGGACGCCATGCTCAGGGACGTGCTCCCCCAGTGCAACGTGGGGTGGCCGATTGTTCCCCAACTCCTGCATACCGACCCCGAGGCCTTTGTTGTCCTCGCCAATCGCTTGGCCGGCTTGGGCTATACCCATATCAACTGGAACCTCGGTTGTCCGGCGCCGATGGTCGCCCGCAAAAAAAGAGGCTCCGGCCTCCTGCCCTACCCGGAGATGATACTTGAGATCCTCGACCAGGTACTGCCGCAACTGGATATTGAAGTGTCGATCAAGACCCGGCTTGGTTATCATAACCGGTCGGAACTGGTGGCCCTTTTACCGGAACTCGATCGTTTCGCCCTGAAAGAGATTATCATCCACACTCGGCTCGGGAAACAGCTCTACAATGGAAATACCGACCCCGATGGTTTTGCCGTCTGCCAAAAACTCAGTCGCCATCCGCTGGTCTATAACGGTGATATTGCCAATCTTGCCACCTTCAACGCTCTTGTCGCCCGCTTCCCAACCGTAGATCGCTGGATGATCGGCCGGGGGGCGCTTGGCAACCCGTTTCTGGCTGAAGAAATCAAAGGCTTGCAAACCGACTCACTAGAGCAAAGAAAAAAGCGCCTTTATGCCTTCCACCTCGATCTTTTCAACCGTTACCAACAAAGGTTATCAGGGCCCTCCCACATCCTCGGCCGGGTTAAACAGCTTTGGACGTACCTCATTATTTCTTTTCCGGGACAGGAAAAATTTGCGAAGAAAATACTCAAAAGTGGAAGCATCGAGGCGTATTTGCAAATAATCGAGCAGCTCTTTGCGGCCCAGGTGGGTATCGCCCGATGTGTCAACTGAGCCTTTACAACAGCCCCCAATTTCGAAAAGTATCGTCGGCGAGAGGTGCGGCACATATCAGCATGCGGTTACCGCCAAAGGTGCAGGTGACATCACCGGAAGTCTTGCCGACCGGCAGTTTTCTTGCGAAACGGACTACTAAGGCAGCGGCAAGATTAAGCGCCGCCTGCACATCGGAAGCGGATGCAGAGTGGCTGCCGATTTTTCTCAGTAATGCGGTCGGCCCGGGCCAATCCTCCATCAGCAGCAAGGCATCATCTTCCCCGGTAAGCTTTGTCAAGGAGTTGTTTTCTCCCTCATCTCGACCCATGATCAGCCAGCCGCCACCCGGCAGAATGAGTTGTCTACCCAAGAGAAGCAAACGGATATCAGCGGCAGTGATCTCCGCCCCTTGTAGCGCCGAATCGGTAGAGTAGAGTTGTTCGATACGGCGGCCAAGAATCGGGTCGGCAAGGGTACAGCCACCCGCCGGGGCGGGATAATCTGTGATCCCATAGCGGGCCGCCATGGCAATCTGGGCCGAACGGCCGCGCCCGCTGAACCTCAACAGCTTGCTGCGATCCACCCAGCCCTGCAGCTCCGGCAGAGTTTCATTGAGCAACTGGGCACAAAGTGGACGGAGGAGAAGTGCCCTGGTGCCGGAATCGCGCTCGATGACGTTCAAGGTGTCGCGGCGTTGGGACATCGGTCGCTGCCCCAGGACTTCTCCGGAAATAAGGAAAGATGCCCCGCGCTCAAGAAGCATTGCTTTGGCCCGGGAAAACATGAAAATCTTGCAGTCAATACAGGGATTAAAATTTTTGCCGAAGCCATACGCCGGGTTATGCAGCAGCTGAAGGTAGCCGGGGCTGATATCCTCAACAATTACCTTAATCCCGTACGTGCGGTGTATCCGTGCCTTATGCCCTTCAATATCATCGAGAAGGTCGTAGTTGAAGAACGGGGTAACAAACTGAATAGCCTCCACCTCCACCCCCTGCTCCATGATCAGCCGCACTGCGAGAATGGAATCGAGCCCGCCGGAAAAAAGGGCCAGGGCCTTGATGGGTGTCATGCCGAAGGTCCTCCTTTTAACAGCAATTCTTCGGCAAAGGCGTGGGTTTGGGCGGTTGCCGAATCGCCGGCAAGCATTCTTGCCAACTCGCGGACCCGGGCTTCAGGTAAAAGGCGGCTGACTGCCGATTGGGTTCGGCCGTTTTCTACGGTTTTTGATACCTGGAAATGCTGCGTGCCCCGGGCGGCGATCTGTGGCAGATGGGTAATACAAAAGACCTGATGATGGCCGGCCAGTTCCTGGATCTTTTGTGCCACCGCCTCGGCTGCCTGGCCACCGATTCCGGCATCAACCTCATCAAAGATGACCGTGTCGACCATATCTTTTTTGGCGAGCAGGCATTTCATCGCCAGCATGAGGCGCGACAATTCTCCACCGGAGGCGATTTTCGCCAAAGGCTTTGCCGGTTCACCGGGGTTCGGGGAAAAATAGAATTCTCCCCGGTCCCAGCCACTTGCCCGCATTTTTTCAGGGACCTCTTCAACCTCGCGCCAATTGACGATAAAACCGGCACGGTCAAAAGACAGAGAAGCCAACTCCACCACCATCGCCTGCTCCATTTCTCGCCCGGTTTGCCGGCGCTTCTGCGAAAGCTGCCCGGCTTGGGCCACCATCTTTTTTTCGAGAGTTTGCACTTCTATGAAAAGAGCGGCGATGGTTTTATCCATGTTTTCAAAATGGAGTATTTCAGCTTCACATTTTTCCGTAAAGTTGAGAATTTTTTCAATGGTTTCGCCGTATTTTCTTTTTAACTGCTGGACCAGATCGAGACGCTCATTGACCTGATCGAGACGATAGGGGTCATCATCAAGACCGTCGCGATACTCCCGAAGCAGGCTGATATAATCCTCGGCCAGAAAGGTGTAACCGCTAACATCTTCGGCAAGCTTGGCCGCGCCCGGATCAAGGGCAGCCATTTGCCCCATATTCTGTCGCAGTTGGGTCAAGCCATTGAGGAGATCGCTGCCCAGTAGGCGGCAGCTTTCCTGGCTGACTTTAATAAGAGCTTGGGCATTCTTTAGTCGCTTCTTCTCAACGCCCAGCACCTCGTCTTCGCCGGGCTGAAGCTCTGCTTGGCGGATTTCGCTGACCTGGAATTTCAGGAAGTCCTGTTTCTGTTCCTTTTCCTGTTCTTGGCGCCTGAGCGCAGCTAATGCCTCCCTTTTTTCATGCCAGAGGCTAAATATCTTCGCAAGCTCCTGTCTATCAGGCCACAACTCCCCGAGGGTGTCGAGGATATCAAGATGCAGTGCCGGCTGCAACAGCTGCTGATGATCATGCTGGCTGGCGACGCTCAGCATATCGGCGGTCAGTTCGGCAACATTTTTGGCGGTAGCCAAAGAGCCATTGATAAAAAACCTGCTCCGCCCGGAACTGTTGAGCATTCGCCTGACAACCACAAAGGTGTCGCCGCCGAAGCCGCCCTCTTCAAGTTTTTGCAGAAGACGACCATGGTGCGGGCTCAATTCAAACAGGGCCTCCACCTCGCAAGACTCGGCGCCGCTGCGAATCCAGTCGACCGACGCCCGACCGCCGCTGAGCAGTTGGATGGCGCGCAGCATTATTGATTTACCGGCCCCCGTTTCCCCGGTCATCACCACAAGGCCGGCGGCTTTTCCCTGATCGAAACTGAGCTCAAGTGATTCGATCAGTGCCAGGTTCTTTACTCGCAATTCACATAGCATCAGTTCTCTTTCTCACCTTTCTACAACAAGAAGTCCTGCCTTGACTCTCCGGCAAAAGGACTGTAGGGTACCAGAGATTCACGACAACCGACAAAAGCGCCTATCGTCGGCAACCGTCCGAACTCATTCTCCATACTCATTTTTTCTCAACAGTTCAATATGAAAGAGAAAACAGACCTCAGTGCCAGCCTTGAAGACTATATTGAGGCAATCTATCATATAATCGGCTTGAAGCTGGTGGCCAGAAGCAAGGAGATAGCCGCCCGCCTGGACGTCAGCCGAGCTTCGGTCACCGAAGCCTTGCGCGCCCTCTCCAAGAAAGGGCTCATCAACTACTCTCCCTATGAAGCCATCACCTTAACCGAGGCTGGAAAGATCATAGCCGAAGATGTCATTTTTCGCCATGAAGCCCTGAAACACTTTTTTATCAAGGTGTTGTCCATCAACGACTCGATAGCCGAAGAAGGTGCCTGCAGGATCGAACATGCCGCCCCTCCGGAAATCATCGCCCGCATGATCAGCTTCATCGAATTCATGCAAATCTGCCCCAGAGGCGGCGATGATATGCTTAAAGGCTTTGCCGATTATTGTGCAAGGGGCAAACAGAGTGACAGTTGTGACGATTGCGTGTCCCATTGCCTTGAATCACCCAAGCCCAGTTAATGGGGCTGTTTAGGAGCCGTCACGAAATAACATGTTCATTTTCATTATTTCGCTACGGATCCTTATGCCGTTTCCACGACCACATTCACCAAATTATTTCCGGACAACGGCTTTGCCTTTGCATTCTTAACGACCAGTAGCCCCAAGCAAGTGAACGACTTCCCCTTCCTCGGGAAAACGATTCAAGGTTTTTTTAGAAAAAACCAATTTGCCATCCACAACCACCTCAAAAACCCCTCCCGAAGAAGCGAGCAGCTCAACTTCCACGCCGAAGGTTTTTCTCAGTTCTTCCCCCAGACCGGAGGCGCGCGGTTGATAATTTCACTTTGTACAATATTCTATAGATATCTTCATTGAGTCTCCTTGAAAACACCGGCAACTGATGGCCGGCCATCTGCTCATCCGCAGGAACACCTTGACTTTCGCTCCAACTGCCATGCATTTTTTGGCAAACTCCTGTAGAATAGCAACTATATCGTCGTTAAAGGTAGCCATTTTTCTAGCCATATCAATACGCTTCAGTGATAAAATGAACAACGGCAGTCGATCAAACAATCTTTTACCACACCTAGAGCAACTGAATCTTCGGGAGGAGCAGCAACTCTCTCCCGCCGCGACCTTATCCGCTAGCGGGCTCAGACGATTAGCGGAGGACAAAATCGGCTATCGCCAGCAATTCGCCCTCGATGCCGACCGAATCCTTCACTCCCGAGCCTACGCCCGGTATATCGACAAAACCCAGGTCTTCTCGCTTATCTCCAATGACCATATAACCCACAGAGTCCTGCACGTCCAGCTGGTAGCCAGGATTGCCAGGACCATCGGTCGCTTCCTGCATCTCAATGAAGATCTTATCGAGGCCATTGCCCTTGGCCACGATATCGGCCACCCACCCTTCGGCCATGACGGAGAAAAGTTTCTTTCCGAACTGTGCGTAGAAAACAGGCTGGAACCGTTTCAGCACAACATTCAGTCGGTACGTTTCCTCGATAAACTCGAGCGAAAGGGGCGAGGCTGGAACCTGACCCTGCAAGTATTGGATGGCATTCTCTGCCATGACGGAGAGGCTCATTCCCGGAACCTGTACCCACAGCCCATCCACACCTTCGCTGATTTCGAACGGAAACAGCAGGATAAGATCGCCTCCCCCAAACTTGTCCTCATGCCGGCAACGCTGGAGGGCTGCGTCGTCCGGCTGGCCGACACGGTTGCCTATATTGGCCGGGATATTGAAGATGCAATTATCCTCGGGATGATCACCCGGGATGAAATACCGAAAAGCTGTCGTCTGCTTCTCGGCGATACAAACGGCACAATCGTTTACACTTTGACTACCGATCTGATCACCAATAGCCATGTTTCCACTCCTGAAACCTCGTTCATCGGATTCAGTAAGAAGATCGCCGATGCACTAGCGAAATTAAAAATTTTCAACTATGAAAAAATCTATCTGGCTCCGAAAACCAAGGAAAAAAGCCCGTTTATCCGGGACTGCTACCACAAGCTTTTCAACCATTATCTGGGCTGTCTCAAGAAAACTGCCGGAACACTTCCAGCGGACATCGACCTCATGAACAATGTACATTCCCCCTCCTTAGAGCATTACAGTTCGGAAGAAAAGGTCCGCGACTTTATTGCCGGCATGACCGACGACTTCTTCCTCAGACAAGCCGGAATACTTGGGTGTCCTATTCCGGAGAAGGAGCACCTGCCCCGGCGGCGGACCTTACCCCAGCCTCAGACCACGACAGTTTTCTCCAGATATAAGCATTGACCTTGATCCATGAACATGGTATCCATCTGTTCCGCCTATGCACCCGTAGCTCAGCTGGATAGAGCACCGGACTTCGAATCCGGGTGTCGGGGGTCCGAATCCCTCCGGGTGTACCAATGAATTCAAGGGTTTACGGTCGATGATCGTAAACCCTTTTTCGCTTTAAGGCCATTTTGTACAACCCCTGTACAACCTTTTTTTCTGAACAATAAAAAAACCCGGTCAGAAAGAATCTAACCAGGCTCGCAAATGTCTGTCCTCAATCTGAGGATAGATCAAATTCCCACCATTGGGGGATAGGATTTTCAATAAAATTATTGTAAACCTATTTTCGTTTCCGGAAACGAAATATCCGAATAACTTTTGTCAGCTTCCATCACCAGGCGTTCGATTGCTGCCGACATAGAATACTTTCAGGCCTTAGCCCTGCCTTTAACTCCGCCATAACGAAGAGTTGTCTATGTAACCATCAAGCCGCCTGCCAGTTTGGTTCTTGCGCCATGCCTTACTCCTGTTTAACCAATAAGAACTATCAGGATGTGTGAATATGACCGAAGAACATCGTGATGATCTAATTACGGAACTTTCTCT
>JBBQVT010000115.1:0-13268 GCA_038211245.1 Desulfobulbales bacterium
CTTTTCCCTCCTTATCGGTGACCGAAATACCGTCGGTGAAAAACTCCTCAGTGACCGGCGCATTCCCCTCGTTTCCTTCACCGGCTCGGTCGATTCAGGCCGCACAGTCGCCCAGAAGGTCGGCGGGCGATTGGGCAAAACTCTCCTCGAACTGGGCGGCAACAACGCCATTATCGTTTCCGAATACGCCGACCTGCGCCTGGCAATTCCGGCTGTTGTCTTCGGTGCCGTTGGCACCGCCGGCCAAAGATGCACGACCACCAGGCGCCTCTTGGTCCACGAGTCGCGCTATGCGGAGGTAAAAGATCACCTTTGTCGGGCATACGCTTCTTTAAAAATCGGCAATCCCCTCCTTGAAACTACCCATATGGGGCCGCTCATCGACAAAGAAGCGGTCAAAACATTTCAGAAGGCGATCAAGGCCATTGTCAATCAGGGCAGCACTGTTCTCTTTGGCGGCAAAGTCCTGAAGAGCCCGGACTATTCCTCCGGCTGTTATGTGGAACCTACCCTGGTTGCAGCGGAAAACCACCTGCCGATCGTGCAGAAAGAGACCTTCGCGCCAATCCTCTATCTCATCAGGTATGAAGGGGCGATAGAGAATGCCATCGCCCTGAACAACCAAGTTGACCAGGGCCTATCGTCGGCTATCTTCAGCACCAACCATAACCAGATTGAGACCTTTCTCTCGGCCCGGGGCTCGGACTGCGGTATTGCCAATGTCAATATCGGTACCTCCGGCGCCGAGATCGGTGGGGCCTTCGGCGGCGAAAAAGATACCGGCGGCGGCCGCGAATCGGGCTCGGATTCCTGGAAGGCCTATATGCGCCGGCAGACGGTGACCGTCAATTATGGCAGCGGTTTGCCCCTGGCCCAGGGCATAAAGTTTGCGATACAAGAGGATGGTGAATAGATGGTGATCAAGGCTCAAGATGTGAAAAATGTGATCAGCCGCCATCTTCTCGCCGACGGCATGGATCTCATTGTCGATCTGCAGAAATCGAAAGGCAGCTGGTTCGTCGACCAGCGTAACGGCGACCGCTATCTCGATTGTTTTGCCATGTTTGCCTCCATGGCTGTCGGCTACAACCATGACGACCTTCTGGCCATAAAAGACCGGCTCGGAACCCTGGCCGTGCAGAAACCGGCCAACTCGGATTCCTACTCGGCGCCGATGGCGGAGTTCCTGCAGACCTTTGCCGAACACGCCATGCCCTCGTATCTGCCACACGTTTTTTTTATCGAAGGCGGCGCGCTGGCGGTGGAAAATGCCCTCAAGGCGGCTTTTGACTGGAAGGTAAAGAAAAACTTTGAGCGCGGCGCAAAAAAAGAGATCGGTACGCAAATCATCCATTTCCAGCAGGCTTTCCATGGCCGCTCCGGCTACACCCTGTCGCTTACCAATACCGCCGACCCACGCAAGACCCGCTACTTTCCCAAATTTGCCTGGCCGCGCATCCTCAACCCGAAACTCACCTTTCCGCTCACCGAAGACAGCCTTGCCGCCGTCCGCACCCTGGAAGATCAGGCTCTTGCTTCAATTAAGGCACATATCACCAAGGAAGGTGCCGACATTGCCGCTCTGATCATCGAACCTATTCAAGGGGAAGGGGGAGACAACCATTTCCGCGACGAGTTTTTCGTCGGCCTACGAACGATCTGCGACGAGCATCAGATCCTCTTGATCATGGACGAGGTGCAGACCGGCGTTGGCCTCACCGGTAAATTCTGGGCCCATGAGCACTTCAGCGTGCGGCCGGATATCATCAGTTTCGGCAAAAAAACCCAAGTATGCGGCCTTCTGGCCTCGGCGCGCCTCGATGAGGTGCAACAGAACGTTTTCACCGAATCGAGTCGCATCAACTCGACCTTCGGCGGTAATCTTATCGATATGGTCCGCTGTTCGGCCATCCTGAAAATTATCGACAAGGAAAATCTTGTCGATAATGCTTGCCGGCGGGGCCGGGAATTGCTACAGGGTTTGGAACATTTATGCAGGGAATTTCCGGAGATTCTCAGCAACGCCAGGGGCCGGGGACTGATGTGTGCCTTCGATCTTGCAGACAGTGACAAGCGCAACGCTTTCAGAGCAAAGCTGCTGCAGGAACGACTTCTCATCGTCGGCTGCGGCGTAAAGAGCATCAGGTTTCGCCCCCATCTGATAATCACCAGGGAAGAGATACGGATGATCCTGCAAATCATCCGCAAGGTCCTGGAACAGGATAATAAAAAGACTAAGGCACAAACAGCCGTAAGGGATAAGTAAATGAGCGTAACTACAGAATTGACCGACTACATGGGCCTGCGCGGACTTCTCAGTGATGAGGAAAAGCTGGTGCAGCAAACCGCCAGGGAATTCGTCAACCGGGAGGTTATCCCCATTATCGACAGCTATGCCCAGGAGGAGAAGTTCCCCGCCCATCTGGTAAAAGCCATGGGCAGCCTCGGTTTTCTCGGCCCGACACTACCGGAGGAATACGGCTGCGCCGGCCTGTCCAACGTCGCCTACGGCATCCTTATGTATGAGCTGGAAAGAGGCGATTCGGCCATCCGCAGTTTTGCCTCGGTTCAGGGTTCGCTGGTCATGTACCCGATCTTTGCCTACGGCAGCCCTGCGCAAAAAAACTACTGGCTGCCGAGGATGGCAACGGGCGAGGCCATCGGCTGTTTTGGCCTTACCGAACCCGATTTCGGTTCTAACCCTTCCGGTATGCGGACCCGCGCCACCCGTAACAATGACGGCACCTGGAGCATAAGCGGCACGAAGATGTGGATCACCAACGGCAGCATCGCCGATGTCGCCATTGTCTGGGCTGCAACCGATGTGGGGGTGCGTGGATTTCTCGTGCGTAAAAACACGCCCGGCTTTACAGCCATACGCATGAAGGGCAAATGGAGCCTCCGTGCCTCGGTCACCTCCGAGCTGATCCTCGATAATGTCGCCGTCGACGAAAAAGAGTGCATGTTGCCGGAAGGAAAAGGCATCAAGGCTCCCCTCGGCTGCCTAACCCAGGCCCGCTACGGCATTGCCTGGGGTGCGCTCGGCGCGGCCGACGACTGTTACCAGACAGCCTTGGCCTATGCCCTGCAAAGGGTTCAGTTCGACAAACCTATTGCCGGTTTCCAGCTGCAGCAAAAGAAATTGGCGGAGATGGTTACCGAACTCACCAAGGGACAGCTGCTTGCCCTGCAACTCGGCAGGTTAAAAGACGCCGGAACCTCCAGCCCGGCCCAGGTCTCCATGGCAAAAATGAACAATGTGAAGATCGCCATGGATATTGCCAGGACTGCGAGAACCATACTCGGCGCCAATGGCATTATGGGCGAATATCCGATCATGCGCCATATGAACAATCTCGAATCGGTGTATACCTACGAGGGGACGCACGACATGCATACCCTGATAATCGGCCAGGAAGTGACCGGCATCGCCGCCTATCGTTGATCTTTCTTTGCGCGGATTTCCCGTGCTGCGGTGATGCTTGCATGCAGGGCGATTATGGCTGTATCAACCTTGAGAATTCTCTCACCGATGCTACAGGACAAAAAGCCCTGCTCACGAAATTTCTGTACCTCATACGGAACCCAGCCACCTTCCGGCCCGACAGCGAGGAGAATCCTGCCGCTTTTTTCGCCGACCACATCTACCAAAGGATATTCGCCCGTCGGGTCGGCAAGAAGAAGATACCGGTAGTCACCGACAAGTAAGGGACAGAAATCTTCAACAAATGGCTTAAACTTCGGATGGAGCCGAATTTCCGGCAAACGGGTGTCGACCGCCTGTTCCAGACCATGCAGTAAATGCGGCCGATATTCCTGCGGCTGAAGCAGCCCCGCCTCCCAGAAGCTCTTTTCCACCCGATTGGCGTTGATGAGATGGATTGTCCCGACCCCAAGGGCGGTGACTTGACTGAGGACACGTTTCAACATAATCGGTCGGGGCAAGGCGAGAATCAGGTCAAGCGCTGGAAGCGCCCCCGGAGGTTCAGATAAATCGACATAAAGGCTGACCGAAAACGGAAACTTTTTCTGCACTGCCACAATGGTGCCGTACCCTCGCATACCGTTGATCAATCCAACTCGCAGCCGATCACCGAGCTCCACCCGCAAAACTTTGACAATATGCTCAGCACGATAATCGGTAAGAGTCAGCTGCCGGCCAACAAGCTCCGCCGCCTCTGCCAGTATGATATTCATCTTTTTCTCCCGGGGGTTGAACAAACACCTTATTTTCATTGCATGGCATGCAATTCCTTGCATTCCCATCACCAATTCTTTTAAGGTGAGAAGCTAAACCAACCTTGAGGCCTTTCACCTATGTTTGTACTCTATAATGTTCTCCAGTTCGCCTTTCTACTGGTTTTTTCCCCATTCCTCACCCTCTTTGTTGCCTGCAGCAGCAAATACCGGGATCGCGTTCCTGCCCGCCTCGGTCTCGGGATCACGGAAAAACTTGCCTGCCACAAGGCAACTGTCCGGACTATCTGGGTCCATGCCTTGTCTGTCGGCGAAGTCACCTCGGCGGTACCATTGGTCCGCGGTCTCCGGGCAAAGTATCCAACCTACCGAATCATTGTCTCGGTCACCACCCGCTCGGGAAAGAAGGTTGCAGACACCCTGCTCCACTCGTACGCCGATTGTATCATCGACGGGCCGATCGATTTGCTGCCGGTGGTTCGTCGCTTCATTAGGCTGATTCGTCCCGAACTTTTTATTCTGGTTGAGACCGATTTTTGGCCCAATCTCCTGCTCTGCCTGAAAAACAAGAGCATCCCGTCAATCCTTGTCAATGGTCGGGTATCGGAAAAATCGATGATCCGTTACCGGCAACTGCGTTTCTTTTTCCGGCCGATGTTTCAATGCCTTTCATTCCTCTCTATGCAGACGTTGCGTGACAAGGAGAAGATGGCGCTTTTAGGCGTTTCGCCCGAGAAACTGTCGATACTCGGTAATCTGAAATTTGCTACTCGTCGGCAGGTGAACGCTGATTCACCGTCGCTACGAGCCGGTTTCCCGCCGAAGGACCGGATCCTTTTCATTGCCGGCTCTACCCATCCCGGCGAAGAGCAGATACTCATTGATGTATATGCCCAGTTGCGAACCACCCACCGCAACCTTTTCCTCATGGTGGCGCCGCGTGACCCGAAGCGGGCGGAAGAGATCGTCGACTTGGCGGCCAAGCACGACCTGCTGGCATCTTTACGGTCTGCCGATGTTTTCATGCCCTGCGACATGTTTATCCTTGACACCATCGGAGAGCTGGTCGATTTCTATGCCCTGGCCGACCTTGCCTTTGTCGGCGGCAGCCTGGTGGATAAAGGCGGTCACAACCCGATCGAGCCTGCGGCCATGGCCATCCCCGTGCTTTTCGGCCCGCATATGGAGGATTTCAGCGAAATCGCCGATGCCCTTCTCAAGGCCAAAGGAGCTGAAGAGGTTGACGATGGCCGGAAGATGGTAAAGGTTCTCGCCAACCTGCTCGACGACTCCGAGGGTCGCTTCCGCATGGGTCAAGCAGCGCAACAATGTGTGCTCGACCACCGCGATATCATCGCCAACCATCTACTGCTCATCGAAGAATTTCTGTGAGACACCCAACTGCGCATATCTCCGAGCACCTCCTCGTTTATCTGACCCTGGCGTTCGTCGCCGGAATTGCCCTGGCCTCGCAAGTCAACTTGACCGAGGTCACCATCTCGCACCTTTGTCTTGGTCTGTTCCTTTCCTTTGCTGTACTGGCTTTTTTGCATTTTTTAAGGTGGCGGCGAACCATCCTTTGCATGATTCTGCCCCTCCTTGCCGCACTCGGCTTTTATCATTGCCAGTTGGCCTTGCAAATACCAGCTGAAGCCGAGCACATTTTCAATCGGATTACCGAAAAAACCGAGGCGGTAGTCATCGGCACCATGACAACTTCGGCCGAATTTGATGGAAAAACCAGCCGGGTGATGGTCACCGCCGAATATCTCCGTTGGCATGATTCCCCCGAACTCCTGCCGACAACCGGGAAAATCCTCCTGCATTTCCAGGGAATTTGGCCGGCTGCACTGGTTCCCGGGGACAAACTCATTATCCGCGCCGATCTCAAACGCCCTGACGGCTTCCGGGCACCTGGTGTCTTTGATTATGCTCAGCACCTGGCACGCAAGGATGTTTGGATAAGCGGATTTGTTCGCTCCCCCCTCTTTTTGCAAAAGCTTGCAGAAAAACAGGGCCTGCTGCACAGCCTGTATTATCTGCCGGAGAGGCTGCGAACTAAAATCGGCGAACACATCGATATAGCCGTACCCGCCGAGAACAGGGGGCTCTACCGGGCGATCCTCATAGGCGATGCGTCCCGGGTCGACGACGTCACCCTCGAAACCTTTAAAGGAAGTGGGACATTTCATATTTTATCCATTTCCGGGCTGCATATGACCGTTATCTTTATCCTCCTCTACACCGCCCTGTACTGGCTCCTGAACCGCTCGGAGCGGCTCCTCTTTCGCTATCCCCTGCGCAAATGGGCGGCCCTTTGCTGCCTCCCGGTGCTGCTGGGTTACGGTCTCCTTGCCGGCTTAAGCGCCCCTGTTTTTCGTGCAGTTATTATGAGTTGTATTGTCATCGTGGCGGTTTGCACCGATCGGCCGAAATCTTCGTCGACGCTCCTGGCCTGTGCGGCGCTGATTATCCTCACAATCGAGCCTCTAGCTTTACTGACGGCTTCTTTTCAACTGTCATTTGTAGCAACCATAGCCATTCTTTTCCTTTTTCCGCTTTTAAAAAAACTCCTCCTTCCCGACTCCACCAACTCACCCCCGACAATCAAACAGGGTGTTGCCAATTGGCTGCTCGCTGGTCTCTTAGTGTCAACTGTTGCCACATTGGCAACTACCCCCATTACCTTGTTCGCTTTCAACCGATTTTCCCCCGTGGGTATTCTTGCCAATCTCATTATCGAACCGCTCATCTGCCTTTGGAGTCTTCCCGCAGGCTTTCTCGCCATCCCCTTTATTTTTTTGCAACCGGAGATCAGCATTTGGCTTTTCCGCATCGGCGCGGTCGGCCTCAGTGCGGCAGTGCAGGGCACGACATTTTTTTCCGGCCTTCCCTTCTCGACTCTCTGGTTTCCGTCACCGCCGGTATGGGTGATGATTGGCTTCTATGCAGGGTTGCTCGGCTGCACCCTTTGGGGAAAACTGGCAAGAATATGGCTATGGTCTGCGGTTATAGTTATGACTGTCTGTTTGCTGCTGATGCTTTATCCGCCGGCCTTCCTGCACAGAAATCCAGTCGATTCCCTGCAGCTGACTTTTCTCGATGTCGGCCAGGGCAGTGCCACCCTCGCCCTCTTTCCATCGGGTCTGGCAGTGTTGATAGATGGGGGTGGATCATCGGCAACGACAAGCAGCGTCGGCGAACGGGTCATCGCTCCATACCTGTGGCATAGGGGTATAACGAGGCTCGATGCAGTTGTTATAACCCATCCCGATGCCGACCACTATAACGGCCTTGGCTTTATACTAAAGCGCTTCTCGCCGAAACAACTGTGGATACGAGATAGGCACGGTCATGACCAAAGCTTCAGACATTTGATACATCTGGCGGAAGAGCAGCGGATAGCAGTGGTGACCCCGCAAGCGGGCATGCGGCTGGGGCATGAGGATAGTCCGGATTTTTTAGAATGTATTGCCAATATTGCAAGCGACAGCCCCATCTCGGGTCACCGAGCATCGCGGACTCAGGCCAACACCGGCATCATTATCAAGACCTGTTCACAGCAGTATTGCGCACTTTTTCCGGGCGATATCGGCCGGACGGAAGAACACTCTCTGCTCAACCGGGCTTATGACCTGAAGGCCGATATCCTCCTCGCCCCGCATCACGGATCGATTACCTCCAACTCCCCGGAGTTTCTCGCCGCTGTTTCCCCGGCCCTCATGATGGTATCGGCAGGACGAAGCGGGCAGGGGCATTTCCCCCATGATCACCTGCAAGATGACTGTGCAGAGAAGGGAATCACCCTCCTGACCACCTCAGAGCACGGCACACTGGAAGCAATAATCGGCCGGGAACGTTCTCAAGTCTTCGGCTACAGCAAAAACCAAAACAATCCCCTACATTCCTATGAACCGATCCTGGTAAATGAGAAAAAATCAATAAAATAAAATGGATAATGGTTACACCTCGGTAAAATCAGAAGGTGCTTTCTTTAAATATTTCAGAAATTTTGCTTTTTCAACGGCGTTTGAGTAGGCATCGTTCGGGTCGATCATCTTCTTCTCAAGGAGGATCATGATGGCATCGTCCAGGGTCTGCATGCCGTATTTCTTCCCGGTCTGCATGGTTGACAATATTTGAAAGGTCTTGCCTTCCCGGATAAGATTTCGTACGGCAGGCGTGGCGATGAGGATTTCAAGAGCCGCGCATCGGCCT
Source organism: Desulfobulbales bacterium (assembly GCA_038211245.1). Lineage (GTDB taxonomy): Bacteria > Desulfobacterota > Desulfobulbia > Desulfobulbales > Desulfocapsaceae > Desulforhopalus_A. The sequence goes on from JBBQVT010000115.1 coordinate 8,416, forward strand.
TTAATATCAATTCTTTTAAAAAGAGTCTGTGAGACCACGGCCTTCAGGGCATCGGCGAGGGTCGAACGCACCTGGCCCTGCTGGGTTGCCGGAAAAATCTCAACAATACGATCAACCGTCTTCATCGCATTAATGGTGTGCAGGGTTGCGAACACCAGATGACCGGTCATAGCCGCCTCCATGGCCAGGGCAACCGTCTCAAGATCGCGCATCTCACCAACCATGATGATATCAGGATCTTCACGCAAGGCACCCCGGAGTGCCGCCGAAAAGCTCTTAGTATGGCTACCGACTTCGCGGTGGTTGATAATACATTTCTGACTCTTATGCACAAACTCGATGGGGTCTTCGATGGTAAGGATATGATCCTTGCGGTTTTTGTTACATTCATCGACAATAGCTGCCAGGGTTGTCGATTTACCTGAACCGGTCGGCCCGGTCACCAGTACTAGACCTTTAGGCAGATGGGCCAGGCGGGCAATAACCGAAGGCAGGCCAAGTTGTTCAACGGTCATTATCTCGCTGGGAATCTCCCGAAAAACAGAACCTATGCCATATTTTTGTTGAAAATAGTTGCAACGATAGCGGGCAAGTCCTGGAATTTCATAACCAAAATCTATATCCCCGGTCTCTTCAAAGATCTTAATTTTTTCTTCCGGGCAGATCTCATAGAGCATGGCGCGAAGTTCATCGTTAGCCATTTTCTTAAACTTTACCCGCTCCATATCACCGCGAATCCGGAGAAGTGGCTGTTGCCCTGCCACCATATGCAGATCGGAGGCTCCCTCATCATTCATCAATTTAAAAAAACCATCTATCTGAGCCATTTCATTCTCCGAATTTTTGTTGAATCGTCGACAGGTATTGTCATAGCCATGGAATTTTCCATGAATACTCCTTTTCTGACAAAAAAATACTTGAAATTCAAAGGAAAATCGGCATTTTTCGATTGACACCGACCATGCCTTTCTCCACTCAATGCCTCAATGCCTCAATGCCCCCTATAGCTGCCCGCTACTCCTTGCTGCCTCATCATGGAACTCCGGCAGCAAGGAGTCGTGTTCCAAGGCCCTTGCAAACCAGCGTCCTGCCTTTTTATGTAGGCCTTCGCGCGAATAACTCCTGCCAAGCAGCACCTGCGCCTTGGCCCTGGTTTTTTCGTTTTTCAAACACCGATACAGATTTTCTCTCGCCGCCGACAGCATGCCGCACTGCACCTGTACTTCCGCCAGATTGCAACGGTAAAAAATGTTGCCGGGCTCAAGTTCAACACTTTTACGGCACAGGGCGAGTGCTATGTCATCTCCCTCACCCTCCCGTAAATATACGGTGCCGAGGAGATCCATGGCCCGGTCATCAAACTCATAAAACTGCAGTGCCCGTTGAAGTGCCACCATTGCCGGACGATTATCCCCTGTGCCATGGTAGGCCTTACCGGTATGATAGAGGACTCGACCGGCTCTTGCCGTTTTATCATTATTCCTCTGCCAAGCATCAAGATAGTCGAGGGCTGAATGATGTTTCCCCAAATCTCCGGCAAGCATCCCCAATTGCAGGTTCAGATCATCCAACATACCGGAACCGGCATGTGCATCATGCTCATCATTATAGTGCAACAAAGCTTTTTCAAGATATTCGTAGGCCGCTTCCTTTCGACCCCGGGTCTGTTCCGCAAGACCTAGATTATAGAGAGCCATAAAATTCTCATTGTCAATGGCCAAAGCATTTTCAAAATGCCGCATTGCCGGAACAAGTTTGTCCATCATCGCCAAGGCAACCCCGAGACTGTTGTGAAGATTGATATTGTCCATATCAATCTTCAGGCCTCTTTTATATTCATGAACAGCTTTCGCAATATCCCCGTCAGCAAAATAGATGTCGCCACTGATATTCAAACTCACCGAGTCAAAAACAACCGCACTTGAGTCACCGAAAAAGGAGGCATGGAGGAGTGCTTTGCGGCAGTTAATGGGCATCTCGGTTTTCTTGAAATCGCTGCACGGATAACAACTCACCCCGGCGGAAATATGATTGCCGGATTCGCTATCGACAGCTCGACGAATCACCTCTTTTGCCCAAGACAGAGCTGCTGCTGCGGCAAAGCCATCGAGATACACCAGGACATCTTTGCCCGTGGTCACGGGCATGCCCCCATCAAGGAGCGGCAGGATAACTTCCTTGGCGTTCTTTCCACCTTCCAGGCTCTTAAAATAGACCAGACAGAAGGTTTGCGATTGTCGCCACAATCTGCTCAGTCGGCGGACAAGATTTCCTTCAGGCAAAACAAGGGGATGGTTCTCGGGATGTGCCAAGAGGTGATAATCACAAAAACTAAACGGTCCACGTTTTTCCGCATGACGAAGTGCGGTCCAGGCCTCATCAAGCAGGTTCCGTTCTTGGGGCTTGGTTTCGTTTGCACCTTCCTCAATCTGCGAATGACTCGAACCAATATGAACTTTGCAGCAACCTTCTCGCTTTAAATAGGCAACAAGAGTGCTTTCTACTTCAGACTTTGCAGCTCCTTTCCTGTTCGGCAATACTAAGGCAAAGGTAGACTGGCCGATAAAGTGGAGAAGAGCGTCTCCCTGAATGAAGTTCAGGATCAAAGTAGCGCATTTTTGCGAATAGCGAACAGCATAGCGAAAGGACATCCTTTTCGGTGGGAGTTCAACGAGAATAATGTGCAAGCCACTTGTCCGCCGGGAAGAATCGAGAAGAGAATACAGATTCCAAAGGTTGAGCAATCCGGTTTGAACATCTATACGGGCCTCTTTCAGCAGGATAAATTCGCGTTCAGCGGCTGCTCTCGTTTCCTCTAGCCAATCTCCACCAACCTTGTCAAGGAACACCGGGTCAGCCTCCTCAATAACCGCAACAACCACTCCCCCATTCCTGACTGCAAACGGCAACATCAGGCTTTGTGAATGAATGGCAAAGGGCTTTTCCCCTTTTCTGATCGCTGCTAAAAGAGGAGCAAAATCACCAGGTAGGGGCTTGTCTAACGGATGTTCATCAAACTGGCCGTGAATACTTGAAAAATAAATGGTTTTTGCGGTTGGCAGACGTTTTTTAAGAATTTCTGCGTAGCTTTGAGAAAAGCGGGAAAAATCATCGGCAATTAATCCCCGATGATTTGAGAAAATTGAAAATATATCAAGCATCGATCGCCCCGGCTTCGAATATTTCATTTAATAATCCGACTAGTTCGCTATACTCTCGCTCCTGAAGAGTGCGAACATCAAGAAGAAAACAATCTTTCTCTATCCGCCCGATAATCGGAATCGGCAGATGCCTGAGTTTTTTTTCAAAGGTATTGAGAGTCATGTCCGAAGGCGCAAGCACTATCGCCCAACTGGCAATGTTGAACTCCGGCAAGGCTCCGCCACCGACCCGGGAGACTGTCGGAGCAATAGAAAACTGACACCTTGCTCCGAGTTTTTTCGTCAGCCGACGAACCAATCGCTGCGCTCGCTTCTTCAATTCTTCCGCGGTAATGGTTAACATCCTCAAGGTCGGGACATTTTCAAGGGCTTTGTCGAGATCAAGGTATTCACGCAGAATGCTCTCAAGAGACGAAAGAGTAAATTTATCAATTCGTAAAGCACGATTAAGCGGGTTTTTCTTAATCAGATTGATAATGTCCTTGCGACCAACGATGATTCCCGCCTGCGGCCCACCGAGAAGTTTGTCCCCGCTGAAAGTGACAACATCGACACCGGCTTGAATTATCTCTTGCACGGTCGGTTCTTTCGGAAAACCAAAACGGGAAAAATCGATCAGACTGCCACTGCCTAGATCTTCCATGGTAACAAGGCCATTTTTCCTGGCAAGAGCAACCATGTCTTCGGCGGATACCTCTGAAGTAAAGCCAATTATCCGAAAATTTGAGGTATGCACCCGAAGCAGCAAGGCGGTCGCTTCAGAAATTGCTTCTTCATAATCATAAAGATGGGTTCTGTTGGTCGCCCCGACCTCAACCAGCCTTGCGCCACTCTTGGCCATGATATCGGGAATACGAAAAGAACCGCCGATTTCCACCAGTTGTCCGCGCGACACGATGGCTTCTTTATTCTTTGTCAACGTATCTAGAGCAATAAGCACCGCCGCCGCATTATTATTGACAACGAGTGCCGCTTCGGCACCGGTAAGGTAACACAGCAGCTCCTCTACCAAGCTGTATCGGCTTCCTCGTTTGCCGGTTTCCAGATCAAACTCTAAATTCGAATAGTATCCTCCGGCCTGAGCAAGTCGGTCAGTCGCTTTTTGCGAAAGGATGGATCTGCCGAGATTGGTATGAATGACAATACCGGTACCGTTGATGACTCTCCTGAAGTTCGGGAGCATCTTTGCAGCAATATTCTTTCTGAAAATTGGCATCCATTCCGCCCAAGATCGTTCACCGCCCGTATGATAGCCTCCTAAAACAGCTTCACGCTCTCGATCAATGGTTTCCTGAACAACTGTCTTGATAATCCGTTGAGGTGCTTCAACTGCGGGGTCACCCCTCAAAACAGCGATACATTCATCCACTTTGGGAAGACATTTCAGTAATCTGATTTTTTCATCCATATGGCGTTTTATATTGAAATAGGCGAAGTTAATGCGTTGATTGCAAGCAAATGATCATAAATGATCATAGTTCACATGCATTTATACCGATTTGCCCTACATAATAGTCTATTGTGATAGAACTCAATACTTATTTTTTAAAGGTATCTTTTCCTGTTGACAAGGAGTCTGCCTTCAAGTAGTTTGCCGCGGTCCCAAGAACGAAGTGACGAAGAGCGAGACGAAGAGGTTGAGCAAGGAGTTGTAGAGTAAAACGGGACGCAGGAAATGGTAAAATAGTTATT
>JBBQVT010000116.1:0-13180 GCA_038211245.1 Desulfobulbales bacterium
GGTCCGGACATGTCGCCCCGCCAGGTGGTGCTGTCGACGATTATCATGTCCTCGCGAAAACCATGCGCTTGGGCGACGGTTGTGCCGCTGCTGTCCATGACCAGGCTGCGGCCATCAAAGAGAAGGGAATCCTGGCCACCGATCTGGTTGCAGTAGAGAAATGGCACCCCACAGTCCCGGCATATTTTTTTGAAAATTCCCTGGCGGATTTTTTCTTTGTCACGCTGAAACGGCGAAGCGGAGATATTAATGATGGCATCGACAGCCTGGCCTCTTGCGGCGGCTGCGGCGATAATAGCCGCCACCGGTTGTGCCTGATACCGGCGCACCTCATCGCTCCATACGTCCTCGCAAACGGTGACGCCAAAGGTCATGCCCTGCACCTGATACAACTCGGAGGCCTCCCCCGGCTCAAAATACCTGGTTTCATCAAAGACATCATAGGAAGGCAGCAGCTGTTTCCGCGCCCGGTAGAAAATTCTGCCATGGCGGGCTACCACCACCGAATTATATAGCCCCTTGCCCCTCTGTCCATCGCGTCGCTCCAGACAGCCGAACATAACATCCAGCTCGGGGGGAAGCCTTGCGAGAAGTGCCGAAACCGCTAGGTCATGGGCCGCAAGAAAGGATTGTCGTTCCAGGAGATCCTGCGGCGGATAGCCGGAAACCACGAGTTCGGGAAAGATCGCAAGACCGCAACCCTGCGCTCCGGCTTGCCTCGCCCAGCCTCCTATCTTTTCGCAATTTTGAGTAAAATCACCAATAACCGGGTTTATCTGGACAAGGGCAATCTTCACCTCACTCTCCCTATGCAAACACTGAAAAAAAACCTTCCCGCTCCCCTCAACCTTTGAAACTACTTAGGGGGCCGTTAAGAAATAATTCTTACACTTTTGATTATTTCTTTACGGCCCCTAATGCCGTTCAAGACATAGAAAACGATTCCTTATTGTTGTACGGACGGTTTACCTTTTTCACCACCTTTTTTTCGCTGATATTTTTGCACGGCGCTATTATGCTCGGCAAGGGTTGCGGAAAAGTGATGCGTACCGTCATTTTTCGAGACGAAGTACAGATCCTTGGTCGGGGTTGGTGCCAGCACCGCCAGCAAGGCCTCCTTGCCGGGGCTGCAGATCGGTCCGGCCGGGAGACCGGCGACCGCGTAGGTGTTATAAGCATTGGGGTTTTGCAGGTCGCTCCGGGTGATGGTCCCGACATGGTTTTCAAGACCATAGAGCACCGTCGGATCGGATTGCAGACGCATGCCGAGCTGCAAGCGGTTGAGGAAGACCCCGGCAATCAGCGGTCGCTCGGCCGGCGCCCCGGTCTCTTTTTCAACCATCGAGGCAAGAATGAGCGTTTTTTGCCGATCAGGTTTTTCCTCACGTTGAGCGGTTATCTCCGCCCAAACCTTGTTAAACCTGGCGATCATCAGCCCCATGATTTTTTCCGCACCTCGCACATCCCGCGTTAAAAGATAGGTGTCGGGATAGAGATAGCCTTCCAGGCTGTCAAGTCCTGACAGACCATGTTTTGCCATGAACTCCTTATCGACCATAAGGTTGGTGAAACTTCGCGGATCAAACCAGCCGCCTTCGCCAAAAACGGCGGCAATCTCGGAGGCCCGCAGCCCCTCGGGGATGGTGATCGCATACTGAATCGCCTTGGCTACGACGAGGGCCTTCAGCACCTCCAGAGGTTTTTTACCGGTGTCGAGGCGAAACTCTCCCGCCTGGAGCATACCGGAAACGCCGGAGATTTTCGCCAATAGAAGGAAACGCACATCCTCGTAAATGATGCCCTTGGCGGCAAGGATAGTGGTGATGCTCTGCAGGGACGAGCCGCGAGCAATGTTTACCACAGCACTTTTTGCCGCCGTCTCCGGGCCGGGTCGAAGTGCATAAGTGGCCACCCAGCCGGCAAAAATCAGCGTCGGCAGAAGAAGAAAGAGGCTTGCTGCGAGGACAACCCTCTTTAACAGAAGACGTGTGGCAGGTTTACTTGGCCAACCGGAAACAGACACCACAGGAGCTCTATTTCAGGAGGCCTTTTTTGGCCTTTTTCAGAGGCGGACCGGCGAAAGCTATACGCACCACCTCATCCATATCCTTGACCGGGAAAAACTCCATCTTCCCTTGGATATCTTTAGGGATTTCCTCGAGATCTTTTTTATTCTGCTCGGGAATGATGACCTTGTCGATCCCGGCTCGGAGGGCCGCCAATGCCTTTTCCTTCAGTCCGCCGATCGGCAGGACGCGGCCGCGCAGGGTTACCTCCCCGGTCATGGCCAGCTTGCTGATCACGGTCTTGCCGGTAATTGCCGAATAGAGCGCGGTCGCCATGGTGATACCGGCGGAAGGACCATCCTTGGGGGTGGCTCCGGCCGGGACGTGGATGTGAATATCAATTTTCTCAAAATGATCTTCCGCCAAACCCAGCTCCAAGGACCGACTGCGGCAATAGGTCAAGGCGGCCTGGGCCGATTCCTTCATGACGTCGCCCAGCTGTCCGGTGAGGGTCAGCTTGCCTTTACCAGGCATAAGATTGACCTCAATCTGGAGAATCTCCCCGCCTACCTCGGTCCAGGCAAGCCCGGTGACGAGCCCCGGCTGTTCCAACCGCTCAATCTCCGACTCGGGGATGGTCTTCGGTGGCCCAAGATAGCGGCTGATGTTACGTTCGGAGATGACGTATGGCCCCTTGCCGCCTTCGGCAAGCTTCCGCGCCGTCTTGCGGCATACCTTACCGATCTCCCGTTCGAGATTCCGGAGGCCGGCTTCATAGGTATAATGGGTGACGATATACTCCAGCGTCTCATCTTCCATCTTCAATTGGCTCGCCTTCACCCCACTATCCTTGAGTTGCCTGGGGAACAGATATTTTCGGGCGATAACCACCTTTTCCTCAAGGGTATAGCCGGACAGGCGAATCATCTCCATCCTGTCGAGGAGCGGACTGGGGATGGTATCGCTCATATTGGCGGTGGTGATGAACATAACCTTCGACAGATCGATGGGCAGGTTCATATAGTGATCGGAAAACTCGAAATTCTGTTCCGGATCAAGGACCTCAAGGAGGGCGGATGAAGGATCGCCGCGGTAGTCGGAACCGATCTTGTCGATTTCGTCCATCATGAAGATCGGATTATTGGAAGCAACGGTCTTCAATCCCTGAACAATACGACCGGGCATCGCCCCGATATAGGTGCGACGATGGCCCCTGATCTCCGCCTCGTCGCGCATGCCGCCGAGCGACATGCGGAAAAACTTGCGGCCCATGGCCCGGGCGATGCTTTGCCCCAGCGAGGTCTTGCCGACACCGGGCGGACCGACGAAACAGAGGATCGGCCCCTTGCTCGTCGGATTGAGCTTGCGCACCGCCAGATATTCGAGAATCCGCTCTTTGACCTTTTCCAGCCCGTGGTGATCTTCGTCCAGTACCTGCCTGGCTTTGACCAGATCAAGGATGTCGACCGTGCTCTTTTTCCAGGGTACATCGAGAATCCAATCGATATAGGTGCGGATGATCGTTGCCTCGGAGGAATCAGGGTGCATCATCTCCATCCGACTAAGCTGCTTCTGCGCCTCTTTGCGGATACTCTTCGGCATTTTGGTCTTTTTGATCTTGCGCTCCAGTTCATCGATCTCCTGGGTGCGATCATCGGTATCACCCAACTCTTTCTGCAGGGCGTGCAGCTGCTCGCGGAGGAAATATTCGCGCTGCGACTTGCTCATCTCCTCCTTGGCATCATTCTGGATCTTGGCCTGCACCGTCGACACCTCGAGTTCCTTGCTGAGCAAATCACTGACCAGCTTGAGGCGTTTTTCCGGATTGGTTTCTTCAAGAATGAGCTGTGATTCGGCAATCTTCAACCGCAAATTCGAGCCTACCAGGTCGGCCAGCCGGCCCGGCTCCTCGATATTATTGATAATCATCATCAAATCGGCGGAGAGAATACCGCGCAGCGACATGATTTTCTCCGTCTGCTCGCGAACCGCCCGCATCAGGGCCTCGACCGCAACGGTTACCTCCTTAGCCTCGACCTCTTCAATCACCTCGACCGACACCTGATACGACGGTTCAGTCCTGATGAAACTCTTGATCCTGGCCTTGGACATGGCCTGCACCAGTACCTTGAGCCGCCCATCCGGCAGCTTCAGGGTACGCATAACCATACAAACCATTCCCACCTCGTACAGATCCTCTTTTTCAGGATTATCCTTGGTGGCATCCTTCTGGGTGACAAGCATCAGCAGTTTATTGGCCCCCAGTGCCTCGTTGACGGCTTCTACCGAATTGGGACGACCAACAAACAGCGGAATAATCATATAGTTGAAGATTACCACGTCCCGAACCGCCATCATCGGCAGAACTTCCGGTATTTCCATATCTTCGTTATTGGAAAAATCGTCCATGCCGATGCTTAATGAATCATTAAATTCCACTCAATCCTCCTGCTAACCACTCTAAAAAGGGCTTCGGGCAGATTATCCACCCCACATACCAACCCGTTCCCTCAATTGTACCGTAATTATCTCTCTATTCAAATAGATAGCAAATAAAAGCGCTACACAACCGATGAAAGGCTCGGAAATACTAAACATCCGAACAACTTAAGTCAAGCCGGGTTTCGTCCGCCCGCCCCTATCTTTTCCGCTTTTCTCTTGAACTCTTGCCGAGATTTTCGCATAGTGCAAGGGTCATAGCAGCTTTCATTAAAACCCTTTCCCTTCTGATGAGGACAACATGTTGACAGTGCAATCTTTTTTTGACCTGAACGATTTCCCCTGCAGCGACCTCTTCGAGCCCACCGCCTACGTCTGGCAACCGCTTTGTGCGCTGAAGAACTATATGGACGGCTTCACCTACCCGAAATACGACCGCATCCTGGTCGGCGACGGCATCCCGCTGACCGGCCATGTCATCATCCACGAGGGGCGGGCATTGGCCGGAACGGAAGCGGAAATCGTCTACGGCGATGCCACCAAGGGCCGGTTGCAGATACGCTTTGCCGGTAAGGTATTGGAGGGAGCGTCGCTGCTCATGGCCGGCGCCACCCTATTGGGAAACGAGATCGCCATCGGCCGGGGTGTATTGGTCGAAAGTGGGGCGATGATCAAATCCCCGGCGATCATCGGCGACATGACGGAAGTCCGCCAGGGAGCCTATCTGCGCGGCTACTGTCTGGCGGGCAAAAGATGCGTACTCGGTCATACCACCGAGATCAAACACTCAATCTTTATGAACGACGCTAAGGCCGGCCACTTCGCCTATCTCGGCGATTCCATCCTCGGCAACGACACCAACCTCGGCGCCGGGACTAAATTTGCCAATCTCCGCTTCCTACCGGGAACCATCACCATTTTTCAGAAAGAAGGCGGACGCATCGATACCGGCCTGAAAAAATTCGGCGCCATCCTCGGCGACACCAGCCAGACCGGCTGCAACTCGGTGACCAGCCCAGGCACCCTGCTGGGCAAAGGGGCCATCCTCATGCCGAACGCTACTGCCAAGAGCGGTTATCATGGGGAAAAAACGGTTTTGAGATAGAAAATGCAAATGAATCCCTTGCCAAAATATCTTCTGTTCTTTATCGCCATTATCCTCACCATATATTTTTCCGGAACACTGAGTTGCGCCGCACCGGAAAATTCTTACGTTGGGCAAACTATAGATGTCTCCGACGGCGATACAATTACGGTAAAATCTGCAAAAAATGGTGTCGTAAAAATACGCCTTTACGGTGTGGATTGCCCGGAAGCATTCCAAGTCCATGGAGAAAATGCCAAACAATTTACCATCTCAAAATCACTCCACAAAAGAGTGCGAATAAGCCCGATTGACGTTGATGATTATGGGAGAACCGTCGCCGTAGTTATGGTCAATGGCGAGAATTTAAATGAAAAGATAATTGCCGGTGGCAATGGCTGGGTGTTCAGGAAATACTGTCACTCTGAATTTTGCGAAAGTTGGCTGAAACTAGAAGAGCATGCAAGGAATTCTCACCTTGGCTTATGGCAGGATAAAAATCCCATACCTCCATGGCAATGGCGAGAACAAGAAAGAAAAAGGGAAAATGAAGGCTCGGCACCGGCAGTTACGAAAACTCATGCAAATTCAACCCCGAATTCCAAAGAAGCCAATGTTGTCTCGGAAATATACCATGGAAACAGGAGAAGCTATATGTTCCATGCCCCGGGCTGTATCGACTATAACTGTCGAAATTGCACGGTAATATTAAAATCAAAAAACGAAGCAAGAAGTTCGGGGTACAAACCGCACAAAGGATGTGTCAAATAGAAATTAAATGGGGGTCAGAGTAAATTTATTTACCCTCTTTCCGCCACCCGAATGGGCATCCTCTTTTTCTTGCCTGTACTCTGACGCCGGTTAAAGCTTCAATTTGTTCCATAAAACGGTCATTTCCAAACGTCAGTCCCTTTATCGTATTTGCCCGTATTGCCGCTAATAATTGTTTGTCGATAGGTGCGCTCAACAGAGCCCGATAGCTTTTTCGTCGTTCTTCGGGGTCTGCTCCTAGGGCGAGGTATTCCGGGTGTGGTGTGCATAATAAATGCACATGATTTGACATCAACACCCAGGCATGAACCTCCACTCTATATTTCTTTGCATACTCTTTAAGCCAGCCAGCATACCTGCCATAGTCTTCTTTGGCAACGAAGCAGACTTGGCGGCTATTGCCTCGCTGGATTATGTGAACCGGGACATTTACCGGTGATATTCTTGGTAGTCGAGCCATAACCTATGATTGGGAGAGTGATATTTTTATTGTTATAGTTATTGCTTCTGCTCAATGTAGAATTTTTAAATGTGAAAATCAATTTTTAAATTTACTCTGACCCCATTTATCTGTTATTTGATAGACCAGTCGATGTTGGATGTTTATGCGACGAGAGTATGCACCTGCCAAATCACCGACTAATTTTTCATAAGGTGGGGGTGTTTGAAATGGATCAGCTTTTAATATTTGAAGCAAGAGTTCCGCTTTTCCCTTGAGGCCAGCCTCTTTTAATTTCTTCCCATCTTTCTCGGCCTGGTGAGTGAAATACAGTGTCCACATTACCAATCAAGTTCCTGTGAGCACTCATCAATGTTTTGTTGAGTTCTTCTTTTATCGATTCTCTCATTCCGGGCACTGACAAAAGATAGATGGTTTCATTAATGGCGCTCCAGTCTTCTTCCGACAGGAGCACGGCATTAGAGTAAAAAGGGGACAGCGAGTTTGTATAAATCTGTCCCCTTTTTGGGTCAAATCGGGATTCCTGCAATAGGCCTATGCCGGCAAAAATAGATATCAGCCCCGCGTGCCGAACACCAGTTTACCGCCAAGATGACCGGCAATACCGACCGCTGCCAGCATGCCGGCGGCGACCCCGAGATAGATATACCGTGACGGAGAGCCCTGCGCCAATACCGCAGGATCGATAAGCCGCCAGAAAACCAGGATATTTGTTGTGGCGAGGACCACCAGACTACAAAGGATCTTGGTTATGAAGATCATCGACTTGATGCCTTTGTAGCGCTTTTGCCATTCAATAAACCCGGTCACCAGGACAACCGGCAACATCAGCAGGACAAAGATCAGGTTGTAGTAAGCCGCCAGTTCCAGGCTGGGGATATGCAAAAACATTGAAATCACCAGAAACGCCACAACCGCCGGCAATATGCCGTTGGGAAAATGGACGGAAATCGGATGCAGGTGCAGCTTGAGGATGAGATCGGCCAATGTATTAAAGAGCGATTTTTTCGCCTTGGCGGATGTGTCGCTTCCCGCTACCGCGGCGCTGACGGCTAAGGCGCCGCTCGCTTCCCCGATTTTTTTGCCATCCGCATCGATTTCCACAAACTGATTTTTCGGAGCGGCACACACCGGACAACTTTCCGGCGGTTCGTTGCCGTCATGGATATAGCCGCATACCAAGCACCGCCATCTTTTCACCGTGACGCTGGTCGCTGTGTGAACTTCTGCCGCTCCGACTCCGACCACTTCCTTGAACATTTTCTTCGGGGCCTCACACACCGGGCACTGATCCGGTGCCTCGGTTTCCTTGTGAATATAGCCGCAAACCCCACACTCCCAATTGCTCATAGTCATACCTCAATTTGAACTAAATGTTTTAATAAACCGGCGATCTATCCAATCTTTAATAGAAAATGCCAATTTTCCGGCAAAGGCCATCGACCATTTGCCGAGAACCCCGTCGCCATCGCCCAGATTATATATGAGGAGATATGTCCCTCCCGCTGAAAATTTTTCCAGCGGACGACCTTCAAGACAGGCCAGCACGTTGTGATACAACACAGGATTCTGACGCACCGCATACACACCGACCTTGTGCAGGGGCTGCGGCGCGAAATGAATACAATCGCCACCGCCGAAGATATTCTCATAACGGATGGACTGCAGGTATGCGTTGACCTGCAGTCCGCCATCTTGGCCAATCGGCAGACCGGATCGGGCAAATATCTGCGATGGTTTGACCCCTACCGCGGCAAAGGTAATATCACTCCGGTACTCATCGCCGTTTTCCAGGACAATGCGATCTTTGTCAATGCGCTGTACGTGGCCGGCTTCAAGGATCTCTATGCCTTTCTTCAACAGGACCTTTTTGACCAGACGGCGAACCAGAGGTGGCCGCCCGGACATGAAACTCCTGCCGCCGAAGAGTTGGATCTTCGGCATCGTCACACCCTGCCGGCGACATAATTGATGAACATTACCGGCGATCTCGATGGCCGACGGGCCACTGCCGATGACCGCAACCGTTATCCGGCCGGTCGTGGCGAGGTCGAGAATCTTCTCTTTGGCAAGCAGCAGATCTTCAATGGGTTTTGGCGTAAAAACATTGGGGAAATCGCCGCTCAGAGTATCGCGAGGTACGTAGGAACCGGCATTGCATGACAGGACATCAAAGGGGATCTCCTCTTCCGTGCCCTCAAGGGACACCAGCCGTTTATGCGGATCGATCCTGTAGGCCTTGCCGAGAATGAAGCGACCGCCCTTGGCCTCAACCTGCCTGCGGGTGGCAAAGCGAATCTCCTCCGGTTGATAGGTTCCGCCCAGCATACCCGGTCCCATACCACTGTAATAATGGTATTCGGACGGCTGAATGACGGTGACGCCAAAGCCTTTATCGGTAAAGTTTTGCAGGTTGGCAAGGGTCACCATATGGGCGTGCCCGCCGCCAATGAGAAGGAGCTGTTTTCTCATGGAAGATCCTGCTGATGATCGATATAGTTGCTCAATCTGGCGATATGGCTGCGTTCTTCTGCGGCTATCCGGCGCAATACCCGTTCACTGCTGACATCTGTGCTCCTTTCCGCCGCCCGCAGATACAGATCAAGGGCCTGCGCTTCGATCGCCAGGGCCAGGGACAAAACCTCCGATTCGGAATCGACATCGGTTTTATACAGCTGCAGGTACTCCTCGGTGGTCAAACCGCCTTCCATCGCCGGCTCGGCAATCTTTGCCGCAAACTCAGCGACGGAAAGCTTGCTGCCGGTAAGCTCTGCGTAAAGCTGCACCAGCTGTTCCTGATGGAGAATTTCAATACTCGCAAGTTTGCCGAAAAGCGTTTTGGTTTCCTCTCGACGCACCCGTTTTTGCATGGCCAGATAGAAATCCCGGAGTCCCATTTCCAGGCCGAAACCGACAATGATCGCCTCCTCGCCACTCGTTGCCTGGGCAAACAGATGCAGTCCGACATCTTCCGGCCCCATCGCCACCTCTTTGCCCCAGGCCTTGATACCGCCTGAAAGATTATAAATCTTCTGAAAACCTTTGCCGGAAAGCATCTGCGCAGCAACCCGGCTGCGCCCACCGATTGCTCAGTAGATGACAATCGATTTTTCCCCGGCAAGTTCGCCGAGACGTTTTTCCAGATCGCCCAGGGGCAACAGTTTGGCGCCCGGCAGGTGGCCGGCCGCATATTCCTGCGGCTGCCGGACATCGAGAAAGAGTACGTCACCGGCGGGATGGTCGGCAACCAATTGGTTGGCCTCCTCCCAGTTGATTGACGCGACAGGGGTGAAAAACTGTAGCCATTTCATAGCGTGCTCCCTCGGGGTAGAGTAGCGGTCGATTATTACATCGGCAGGGCTGAAACCATTTTGCTTTCTGCCGACATGTAAACGTCAGGGACTATAATACCTTGCTCCGCCATATCCTGTCCACCCGGTTTTTCTTCTTTTTTCCCCACGCCCCAAGCCTTGCGGAAAAATCTGTTGCCGGTGCGGATAATGTCGACTAGGATTATCGGCCGATATACAACAGGCGAGCGACGATAAACTTACGCGGAGTGCGGAGGAAAAGATGGCCGGACAAGCGAAACGCAACGAATATCTGGATGCAAACTTTGACCGTATGGTCGGCTACCTGCAAGAGTGGCTGGCGATACCGAGTATCAGCACCCTCCCCGAGCACCGGAAAGATGTGCAGCAAGCCGCCCAATGGGTGGTCGAACGACTTACGGCCATCGGCTTTCCCGAAACCACACTCATCTCCACTGCCGGACACCCCCTGGTGTATGGCCAGTGGCAGGTTGACAAGCAACAACCGACACTGTTGATCTATGGTCATTATGACGTCCAGCCGGTCGATCCGCTGCCCCAGTGGTCTTCCCCACCCTTTCAACCGACCCTGCGCGACGGTAACATCTACTGCCGCGGGGCCAGCGACGACAAAGGGCAGATTATGTTGGTTCTCGCCGCCCTTGAGGCCTGGGCCAGGGTCGACGCCACTCTGCCGGTAAATGTGAAAATCCTCCTGGAAGGCGAGGAAGAGGCGGGCGGCGCGGCAGTTGCCGACTATGTTTTGAACCATCCGGAGGCGCTTCATGCCGATGCCGTACTGATCTGCGACACCCATATGGTCAATGCCGAGCAGCCGTCAATCATCACCGGACTGCGCGGTATTCTGTATACAGAAATCGCTGTAACCGGCGCAAAAACCGACCTACATTCCGGCAGTTACGGCGGGGTGGCGCCAAATCCCCTGCACGCCCTGTGTCTCTTGATCAGCCGTCTGAAAGGCGAAGACGGGGGCATCAATATCCCCCAGCTGGCCGCGGCCATCCCGCCCCCAACACCCATTGAGAAGCAGTTCTGGCAGGATGATCCCCTGCATATAAAAGAGGATTTGCTTGCCGAAATGGGGGTGAACAAAATGGTGGGCGAGGTAGCCTATCCGCCTCTGGAGCGAATCGGCCTGCGCCCGACCCTCGAAGTTCATGGCATTCGCGGCGGCTTTACCGGGGAAGGCTGCAAAACCGTTATCCCCGCCCGGGCGGTTGCCAAGGTCAGCATGCGTCTGCCGGCAAACCTTGACCCGAGGAAGGTATTCAACTGGCTCGAAGAGGCGGTGCTCAGCAATATGCCGGCCGGGTATACAGTTAACCTCACCAACATGCATGCCGGGAAAGGTGTGTCGGTAAATCCCGACAACCCGTATATCCGCGCCGCCGCCGAAGCAGTTGAGGCGACATTCGGCTCCCTTCCGGTCTTTATGCGCGAGGGCGGTTCGATCCCCATTGCCGCTCTCTTTGCCGAGGTGCTGCAGGTGCCGATAGTCTTGATGGGCTTCGGCCTTCCAGACGATACGATCCATGCCCCCAATGAAAAATTCAGCCTCAGCCAATTCCGCAAAGGTATGAAGACGGTTGCCGACTTTCTTGGGCGTATCCGCCGACCATGAGCAGCTCTTTCAGCTCAGCCGTGGCCGAGAAACAACGTGGGTCAATGTCGGCCCGGAAACGGCATAAGTATCCGGAGGGAAAGAGAGAAATTGAACGTGTTGTTTCGTAACGGCTCCTAAAAACCCAGGGCCGCCATGGTTGCCCAGTCGACAGCACCTGTCTCGACAATGCCCTTATCGTGTTGAAAACTGCGTATGGCGGCGCGTGTTCTTTGTCCGATCCGTCCGTCCACCGGTCCCGGGGCATAGCCGGCGTTGATGAGAGCCTGCTGTATCTGTTTAACCGGCGCCGCCTTTTCCTTGGCGACCAGCCGGGGAGAAGGCGCCGACTGGCCGCCGGACCCAGCCACTGAGGTTGAGGACGGTGCCGGACAGGAAGCCGACACCCCATGATAGTCGGGAAAAAGTGTTGTACATTGCCCGGCATTTTCCTGGAGGTTGATACAGATTTTCCGGAAAAGTTCCTGCCGCATGTAGGCATTGAGCCGCTCATCTTGAGGTTCGCTGCTATAAACAGTGAACTGCTCCAGGAGCAGCTTCGACCGTATGGTGATGCGCGTTTGCCCGGATGCAACCTCCATAAGATTGACTGTATAGCCGTTTTTATAGACTTTCCCGAAGATGGAAGGGGAAATCAGGCTGTAAACCAGCTGATTGATGGTTCTGTACTCGGTGACAATGAGACCGCTTTCCTTTTCCAAGGTGGATATTCTTTCTTCTGCGGAGAGAGCCCGCACGGTTCCTTGCCAGGCGTTTTCATAGGGAACGGTGAAGATGTATTCGTGTGGCACCGGGTACTCTTCCGCCACGGATGGTAATTTTTTTTCCGCACAGGATGAAAGTGCACCGGCAAAAAACACTATAATCAGCAAGAGCACACCCGAGTTTATCCGCATCTCTCTCCTCACAATCAACAAGGGCTTGACCCAGGTCAGGGTTTCTTATTCCGACACCAGCGGTGCAAAAAGATACTCCAGTCCATTGATCTTTATCTCATGGACTATGGCCAACATCTGACCCAATTTGCCTTTAGGAAAGCCCTTCCCGGCAAACCAGACCACATAGGGTTCCGGCAGGTCGATGAGCCGCCGTCCGGCGTATTTGCCGAAGGGCATTGTCATTGTTGCCAACTCCAGAAGTAGGGCATGGTCATATTCAACATCGTTCATTTTTTCTCTTTTCTTTGTTCAACACTGAGATAGGTTTGTACATTAACGCCTCCGTTACAGCGAACCGTCATCAACCCCCGCTTCGGCAAAGGAGGCCATCTCCCGCATCATCCGACAGGAAAGGTCGATCAGGTTCATGGTGATTGCGGCCCCCGTCCCCTCGCCGAGGCGTAAATCGAGATCGAGAACCGGTTCAAGACCGATGATTTGCAGAGCGATCTGCTGCCCCGTCTCCACCGATTTATGGCCGGCAACCAGATACTCGGCAACGCCCGGACAAAGAAGATAGGCAAGAAGC
>JBBQVT010000117.1:0-12918 GCA_038211245.1 Desulfobulbales bacterium
CCCCGCCTGATGAAGCGCGATGGCGAAATGGAGTTCTTCACCGGTAAATGGGCAAAGTATGGCGACGAAGTCGTCAACACCATCGGCTGTGGCGATTGCCATGACAACAAAACCATGAAGCTGACGCTCACCCGTGACTATTTGAAGCGTGGCCTCGACGCCGAGGGGAGCCTGAAGGTCGCCGATGCCACCCATCAGGACATGCGCTCCTTGGTTTGCGCCCAATGCCATGCCGAGTACTACTTTAAAAAGACCGAGTGGGAAGACAAAGGTGTTAAGAAGACCGCCATGGTCGTCACCTACCCCTGGAGTAAGGGCTTTTCCGCGGAAAAAATGGAGGAATACTACGACGAGTATAGCTTCTCCGATTGGACCCATCAGCTGAGCAAGACGCCGATGCTCAAGGCGCAGCATCCGGATTACGAAACCTTTGTCACCGGTGTACATAGCCGTAATGGTCTGGCCTGCGCCGACTGCCACATGCCCTATGTGCGTGAGGGCGGGGTTAAATATTCCAGCCATAAGGTCGGCAGTCCCCTCGACAATATCGCCAACACCTGTCTGAATTGTCATAACGGCACCGAGAAAGAATTCCGCGCCACCGTCGAGAGAAAGTTGGCACGTAAAAACGAACTGGCCAAAATGGCCACCGATGTTCTGGCCATGGCACACCTGGAAGCTGCCAAGGCCTGGGAATTAGGGGCGACGGCAGAGGAAATGAAAGCGGCTCTGCTCGATCTCCGTCATGGCCAGTGGCGCTGGGATTACGCCGTTGCCGGACACGGCGCCTTTTTCCACGCCCCCGAGGAAATCCTGCGGACCCTGGCCGGCGCCATCAATAAAGGCCAGGATGCCCGTTTGAAGATGCGCATCGTCCTCGCCAAGTACAATGCCGCCGATTATGTCGCCCCGGATTTTTCAACGAAAGAGAAGGCCCAGACCCTTGTCGGTATGGATTATGGCAAGTTGGTAGAGGAAAAAAAGGCCTTCCTGGGTGGTTTGCGGCAGGAATGGATCAAGCAGGGTGAAGCTAAAGGCATTTACGATCCCGAGTCGCGCAAGGATATGAAGCTAAAAACCTCTTACAACTGATCTTTTTTTCCCTCCTTTTTTTCAGCATTTTGGCCCTGAACCATCGCTCAGGGCCAAAATGCCGTTTTCATTTAGGGGCCGTTAAGAAATAACTCCGACCATGCACTCCATTTCTTTACGGCCACTTAGGCCGTTCATGGCATGGAAATGAATTGTTTATTATTGAACGACGGCTTATCGCATAAGAACTCAGGATTTTTTGAAGAGTTTGTCCATCAGACCCTTTTTCTCGGGTTCGGGCAGACCAAGCTGGCGGCAGATGCACACCTCCAACTCGTGCTCGGTCACATCACTTCCCTCAACGACAATCTTGTTGCCGACCATAATTGCCGGGGCCACCGGCAGATCAAGCTCAAAATATTCGTCGGTTTCGTAAGCGGCTTTCGGTTTTGCGGTGATCTCGATTGCAACCGGATATTTTTCGCCCAACCTGGGCATAATCTGCTTGAAATGTTTTCACGGCTTGCCGTTTGGTTCGTTGAGAAAAAAGCGGACTTTCAGCATGATTGTCTCCTTGTTGAGTAGTGTGGTCATTTGTCTGGTGTGGAAATGTTGTGCATGTGCTGCAAAAACTGCTCGGCCGGCAGATAATCGACGAGGCGGAGGTCTGCCCGTTCCTGCCCTTTTGCATCGATAAAAACAATTGTCGGCACTCCTTTAACGCCATAATTCTTCAGCAATTCTTCATGGTAAGGGTTGCCACTCTTGGTGACATCGACCTTGACCATGGTAAAGCTTTTTTCCGCCAAACGGACCACGTCCGGCTGATGAAATGTCACCTCTTCCAGTTCCCGGCATGGCGTACACCAGTCGGCGTAGAAATCGATGATGGTCGGTTTGCCCTGGACCTTTGCCTCCCGGAGGGTTTCTTCCGAGTAGGAATGCCAGGAGATCCCCGGTCCGCGCATGGCCCATGCGGCCATCCAGAAAGTCGCAAGGACCAGACAGGCAGTACCGGTAAGGGCCTTCAACCAGGGAAAAGCCCTGAATTTTGCCTCGTTTTTATCAAGCCACCCGAGGTGCAGACCGGCGGCGAGGGCGATGGCAATGGGCAGGATGGTCTTCAAGAAATCGGGCAGGATCGGGCGAATGAAGTGGACCGCCATGCCCACCAGAACCCAGCCCATGAGTTTACGTACCCAAAGCATCCAGCCACCGGCCCGCGGCAGCCGCTGCAATTGCCCGGAAAATAGGGCCAGGACGAAAAGGGGCAGGCCAAGGCCCAGGCTCAGGACGAAAAAGATCAAAAAGCCAAACCATGGACTCCCCATGCCGGCAACCCAGGTCAAGAGACCAAGGACAAACGGGCCGATACAGGGTGCGGCGACGATACCCAGGGTCAGTCCCATAAAGAAACTGCCGAAGTAGCCGGTATAGGATTTGCCGGCCATCCGGCTCATACCTCCCGGTAAACGCAGTTCCCAGAAGCCGAAGAGGCTGGTGGCAAAGAGCACCAGGACGCCGGCAACCAGGGCAAGGACAATGGGATTTTGCAGCAGCGAGCCCATCAGTCCGCCGGTTAAAGCGGCAACAACACCCAGAGTCGAATTGGTAAAGGCCAGGCCCATCAGGTAACAGAGGCCATGCAGGACCAACTTCAGCTGTCCGGGTTTATCCCCGGCCGAACGACCACCGAAAAAGGAGACGGTGATGGGAATCATCGGATAGACACAGGGGGTGAGGTTGAGGGCCAGACCTCCGGCGAAAATACCGAGCAGGGTCCAGAGCATACCCCAGCCTTGAAAGGAAGGATCGCCCTGTGGTCCCGCGGATGGTTTGGCGGCTGTCGATGTCAGGCCGGCAGGAGTAGTGCCGATGGGCAGGCCATATTCCTGCCATCTGGGGAAACCATACGGATCGCGATACACATTTTTATAACCAAGCGTTACGGCCACCCGGGCCGCCGAGTCGCTACGGACTCATGTGAGGCCAGCTCAGTAAAAAACTAGCTGGCGATCTTTGTCCGCTCCCAGGAAATTTTCCAGCGCGCCCGCCTCACGCCAACGGGCCCAGGCAGTTGGTTCCATGGGGAAATTGACGGCGCTTGCGATATGACCGGTGCGGTATTCCCATTCCTGACGGGTATCGACCATGGTAATGGTGGCCGGGGCCTGGCGAAATCGATCGGCGAGTTCTTCGGTGGTGATGATGCGGTAGCCACCGGCCTTGGCCTCGGTCAGCACATCATCCCAGGTGGCTAGTTCGGGGGCCACGGGGCGCTTTGTGTACCAAACAAAAACCATGGTGAGCGACATGGCCGTCAGGGCCAAAATTATTGAAGCCCATTTTTTCATCTTCAGTCTCCGGCTCCTTTTTTAGGGAGGATCTCAGCTTGCCGATCTTTCCAGCTTAGACAGGAGAAACCTGGCGCCTCTGACGGAAAGGCCAAGTTTGTCGGCGAGTTCCTTGCTATCCAAAGGGCCATGGGTTTTTAGAAGCGCCACTACTTCTCCTTCCAGTTCCTCCAGCCAGTCCTCGAACAGCACCAGCAGATCGGGATCGGCGATAGCCCGGAGTTGTTCGGATTGCACAACCTTGTCCACTAAACTCCGGCACATCTGTGTTGGGTCGACACCTTCGCCCATGCATTCGGCCAGTCACAAATGAACCATGCTGGAAACCTTGTCGTTTCCCGACTGGCCGATGAGATTCATCAGGAAACGCTCGCGGGCGTCCTTGTCCAGATCCGCCAAAAGCCTTTCCACGATAATGGTGATTTGTGCCAAGGCCTCTTCCGGGGCCATGCGGGAAATGATTTTCAATAGCTGGTCCATACGGACATTGCCTCCGATTCTTTAAAAAGTGGTTCTCTTTGCTAAGAGATCTGTTGCAACTACGCTTAAAGCCTTCACGACATCGAGGATTCTCGCATCCGCCAATTCATAGTAAATAAATGGTCCCTCACGCTCCACTTGGACCAAGAGCGATCTCTTCAATTCTTTCAAATGGTGCGACACCAGAGGCTGCGACAAATCGAGTTTTTCGACGATGGCCGATACCGACTTCCGGCCGTCGCCGAGAAGCAGCAGTATTCGCAGGCGATTGGTGTCGGACAGGCTTTTGGCGAGAAAGGCGGCGCTTTGGAGATGATCGTCAGTGAGTGGATCTTGCATCTGAACACCATTTTCCCGTTTCACTGCAGGTTTGGAGATGTGGTTCGGATTGCTGTGCGGTGGCTGCTTTTCTTTCATGGGTTGAGGTTCACAAAGGTAAACGGTCAGCAAACTGAGAGGAAATTTCTGAAAGCAAGGGAAGAAAATGAAAATCAGTTTATAAATGAATGTTTATATGTTTCTTTGATTTCTGTCAAGAGATTGTATTACCGATAATCAAGTAACTATGTGTCATAGCGTGATGTGTGGTATAAATGAAAGGTTCCAACTGTCGATTCTAGTTTTTTTGGGGCATGGTTATCCGCAGAGGGTAAATGCATGCTTGGTCGCAAAATATCATCAACAGGAGCACTGCCATGACGAAAAAATGGGTTTATCTTTTTGATGAAGTGAATGAGATTCAGGAAAGTTTTAACGGCAATTGGGATAAAGTGCGTAGTTTGCTGGGTGGAAAAGGAGCCAATCTTGCGGAAATGGTTCGCCTGGGAATTCCCGTCCCAGCCGGATTTGTGGTGACGACGGAGGCCTGTAATGCCTATCTGGCTGGGGGAGGGACCTTGCCGGAAAAGATGTGGGAGCAGGAAGTCAACGCTTTGCGCAAGATCGAGGCGGCTACCGGCAAGATTTTCGGCGGCTGCAAAAACCCTTTGCTTGTTTCCTGTCGCTCCGGTGCCAAATTCTCGATGCCGGGGATGATGGATACAGTCCTCAATATCGGCTTAAACGATCAGACTGCGCAGGGGATGATAGAGCTCACCGGCGACGAGCGGTTCGTCTACGACGCATATCGTCGACTTATCCAGATGCTCGGCTGTGTGGTCATGGGTATGCCGGATGAAGTCTTCGAGAAGGTATTGACGAGGGTACGGAAAAAGGCCGGGGTATTGACCGAGGCGGAACTGACCGCAGAACATTGGAAAAGCGTCACCGCCGAGTTCAAGGAAATCTATCGCCACCATACCCTGCACGCCTTTCCCGAAGACCCCTACGACCAGCTCGATATGTCAACCGAAGCGGTGTTTAAGAGCTGGA
Organism: Desulfobulbales bacterium; assembly: GCA_038211245.1. Taxonomy (GTDB): domain Bacteria; phylum Desulfobacterota; class Desulfobulbia; order Desulfobulbales; family Desulfocapsaceae; genus Desulforhopalus_A. The sequence goes on from JBBQVT010000117.1 coordinate 5,238, forward strand.
ACGGCAAACGCGCCATTGATTATCGCAATGCCGCCGGGATAGCGCACGACCTTGGAACGGCAGTGAGTATCGTCGCCATGGTATTCGGCAACATGGGTGCGGATAGCGCCACCGGTGTGGCCATGACCCGTAGCGGGGCGACCGGGGAGAAGGTTCTCGAGGGCGATTATCTGATCAATGCCCAGGGTGAAGATGTGGTCGCCGGCATACGCCAGACAAAAGATCTGCAGGAAATGAAGAACGAGCTGCCGGAAGCAAGCGCTCAGTTCGCAGAAATCACCCGGAAACTGGAAACCCACTACCGGGAAATGCAGGATGTCGAATTCACCATAGAAAAGGGCAAATTGTGGCTGTTGCAGACCCGCAACGGCAAACGTACCGCCCAGGCAGCGGTGCGGATCGCCGTCGATATGGTAGACGAAGGGCTGATCTCGCGGGAGGAGGCAGTCTTGCGGGTCAGTCCCGAACAGGTCGATTTCTTTCTGCATCCCCAGTTCGATCCTGCGGCGATCAAAGAGGCGGAAGAATCGGGGCAAGAACTTGCTTCGGGCCTGAATGTCTCACCCGGTGCCGCCTGCGGGGTAGTCGCCTTTGATGCGGATCTGGCGGAATCCTGGGCAAAGAAAGGTGGCAAGAAGGTAATTATGGTCCGGCCGGAGACCAAGCCCGACGATGTCCATGGCATGCTGGCGGCGGAGGGAATTCTTACCAGCAAGGGCGGTCGGACCAGTCATGCGGCCTTGGTTGCCAGGCAATTTGGTAAACCGGCAGTCGTCGGGGTTGCAAGCCTCAACATCGAAATTGCCAGACGGCTGATGAGCGTCGGCGACCTTATCATCCATGAAGGCGACACCATCTCCATCGACGGCAGCACCGGCAAGGTATATTTGGGGGTGTTGCCGACCATGGTGCCGGACATTCGCGATCCATGGCTCATAAAACTGCTTTCCTGGGCCGACGATTTTAAGCGGCTGGGCGTGTGGGCCAACGCCGATTATCCACAGGATGCGAGCCGAGCCCGGGAATACGGCGCACAAGGTATCGGCCTTTGTCGAACCGAACACATGTTCTTTCAGGCCGAGCGACTGCCGCTGATCCAGAAAATGATCATGTCCGACCGAAGGGTGGACCGCAAAGAGGCCCTGGACGCCCTCCTCCCGTACCAGCGCGAGGATTTTTCCGGCCTGTTCCGAGCCATGGACGGTCTGCCGGTGATCATTCGCCTGATTGACCCGCCGCTCCACGAATTTCTGCCAAGCCATACCGAGCTGATGCAGGAGTTGTCGGATCTGAAACTGCAGTTGCAGCACGCCTCCCGGCTCGACGAGCTCAACACCATTCTTGAACAGGTTCATGCCAAGGAATTGGTGCTCAAGCGGGTGAATTCCCTGCGCGAGGCCAATCCGATGCTCGGACTGCGCGGCGTTCGTCTCGGTATCCTTATTCCCGAGCTCACCATGATGCAGGTGCGGGCGATATTCGAGGCCGCCTGCGAGGTTAAACGGGAAGGGGTGGTGGTGCATCCAGAGGTTATGATTCCCCTCACCAGTCATGCCAATGAACTGAAAGTGCAACGGGAAGTGCTCGAAAAGGTCGCCCAGGAGGTGATGCGTGAGCAGGGAGCCGTGGTCGATTATAAATTCGGCACGATGATTGAAATCCCCCGGGCGGCGATAACCGCCGATGAAATCGCCGAAAATGCCGAATTCTTTTCCTTCGGCACCAACGATCTCACCCAAACAACCTTCGGCATCTCCCGTGATGATGCGGAATCCGGATTTCTCATCGACTATATGAAAAAAGGCATCCTCCCGCATAATCCCTTCGCGACCATTGACGAAGAGGGCGTCGGGGCCTTAATGAAGATGGCCATAGAAAAAGGCCGCGGCGTCAAGCCGGGCCTGGAATGTGGTATTTGTGGCGAGCATGGCGGTGACCCGCAATCGATCGACTTTTGTCACCGCATCGGCCTGAGCTATGTTTCGTGTTCTCCATACCGGGTGCCAATCGCCAGATTGGCGGCTGCCCATGCGGCTTTGAAAGGAGCGGAATAATCGAGTAAACGCGGGTGATCAGCCGGAAGATAAAGGCGCCTGGGTGGGATGGGAGAGCCACTTATTACTGCAGCCGCTCACAGTGCCAACGGGAGGCTGCACGTGCATCATTATTTCCGGCATCTTTAACTCTATCTCCATACAGTAAGTAAATATCTCATTGCCCATGGTACCATTGCAGTACCTCCTGTAAATTGTTATAAAAACGTATATCGACGAACAGATTCTCATCTACCGATACCGGGATAAAGATTTGGGAACCACCTTTCAACGGCGTCGAGTGGAAATGCGAGAATGAGCGGACTGCGCGGTGTCTCTGATTTTAAATATCCTTTCTTTAGGAGGTCGGAAACCACATTTCGTGCCATACGTTCACCGTATCCAGTAATTTCCCCCGCACGTCCGCGATGAACCTCTCCAGCTAACAATGCTTCGCGCAGTATTGGGAGAGAGCCCTTGAGTAGATTGCTAGCCTGCACCTCCTCTTCGATATGAAGGCGCATTCGGCGAAGGAGGTTCTCCGGCTCAAGCAGGGAGGCCATAAAATCAATCTGATCGATACAAATGGCCAGAAAGAATTCACAAAAAGCTATCAACCTTTGCGTTGATAGTGTCCCCCGTCCATCAAGGTCGCCACGTCGTGGCTCATCAGCGGCCATGAGCAGAGTTTTATATTTTTCGACGTTCCGTGCCAGTCCTCTAGCCGCCGACCAAAGGCTGCTCCCTACCCCGCATCGTAGAAGCGAGGCGTGGGACATAAGCCGCGTGACCCGTCCGTTGCCGTCGTAAAAGGGATGAATCCAAAGCAGGCGGTGATGCGCCGCACCCAGGGCTATTATCTGGCGGACGCGCGATAATCTTTTGATGTCATAAGCCTCGGCGAATCGGTCTAAGAAGTGAGGCAGGGATTCGGCAGCTGGCGGAATGTGCCTTCCAACTTGTACCCAACCTTTTCGTAATGCACCCGGGACCAGGTGCAGGCGTTTGCCGGTATCGGGATTCTTGACCCAAAGCATTTCTTCCGGCAACCGGCTGCAAAACTCACGATGCAGCCACATGAGGTACTCAACGCTTGTTGTCTCAACTTGCAAATCTTTGCGGTGATCGATGAGCCGTTGAACCTCGATATGGGCGACGGCCTCATGCTGTAGTGCCCTCTTCTGCGGATCGGATGAGTAGTCGGCATAAGATAGAGCGCGGTCTATGTCGCGCGGGTGCGTATCGTGTCCTTCAATGAGGTTGGAGTAGTAGCAATTCATCGAGCGTACAAGATCGCCTATGCTGCGTCTTACAGCTAGCGGCAATTGGCTTGCAAGACCACTGGCTTTTGTTGCCATGTCCATGGCGAGGTCTTCTAAGTTGCGCTCACCCTCAGGTGGCAGCATCGGCTCCATTAACCCTATGCTTTCCGTGTTTTCCATATTTTTTCCTATTGCCGGATGTGAATACAGTGTTATACACTGTATTTCAATATGTTGTTAATGTAAACAGCTTGAATTTTGCCGGTTCTGTTGCCGGTTGGTGGTTTTTAACGGTTTGGGTGATGAGTGGCTGGTGCGGCGATTTGATATTGGAGGTTATTTATCCGGAATTCTAGGGAATTGTAGGGACAGGAATTGTAGGGACACGGAATTGTAGGGACACCATACTAATTTCCAACAATAAAATGCAGCAGATGCAATCTGGTGATTTTACCGTTGATTTCCAATTCCGCGCTGTAGCAGCAATCACCATTGTGCTCTTATGGAGATATTTAAAGATGCAAGACAGGTGTAAGAACCATCACACTTTCGGGTATTATTTGCAGTTGTTACCTTTTTGTTGTTAAGATATGTGGTTTTTTTCATCCGATTCAGGTCTGATATTCTTTGGGAGCCGCCTGATGCGGTCTCACATGCTGGGTGGTGGGAGGAAACCAACCTACTGGTGATGATGCCGAGGGATAGTCCTTATTTGTCGAACTGCTTCTTTACGGCGAGAAGCTGGTGCTTCTCGAACGGGTGCTATCGGCTTTTATTAAAAGATTTTGTGTCCCTGAACAAAGATATTGCCGACCGGTCAGAAGCCTTGGTGGAAAACGCCAAAATGGTATGACAGAACGCTGCAATCAATAACATCTTAATGGGGTAGATACACATGACACCTTTGCTTTGGTTGGCGAGTTTGAGTTTGGTTGGCATCGGCGTTGTTGGTATTCTTCTTCCTGCAGTGCCCGGAACGCCATTGATCTATATTGGCCTGCTGCTTGCTGCCTGGGCGGATGGTTTCCAGTATGTCAGCATGGGGACCATGATCTTCCTTGGCGTACTGACGCTGATCGCCTTTATCGCCGATTTCGTCTCCGGCAGCCTTGGTGCAAAACGTGTCGGGGCGAGTCGCGAGGCGGTAATCGGTTCCTTCCTCGGAGCAATTGTGGGCATTTCCTTCGGGTTTTTCGGCGTCTTTTTTGGTCCTTTCATCGGCGCGGTGATCGGCGAGTTCATTGCCCGCAGAAACATTAAGCAGGCCGGGGTGGCGGGGACCGCAGCATGGCTCGGTTTTATCCTTGGAGTAGGGGTCAAACTGATGCTGGCCTTTGCTATGGTTGGCATCTTCGTCATCGCCTATCTATTTTGACCCGCAACAGGAAAAATGGCATCATTACTTCCAAGTAACTTCAATGTAAGTTATTGATTTCGACACCGAATTATCGTGAATGAGGACGTCTCGCAACCCTGTCATTTTTTGCCAGGGGATTGATGGGGCGGTCTGGCGGGTTGTGGAGGAAATGTTTTTTGTTGCCTCCATGGCGAGGTCTTCTAAGTTGCGCTCACCCTCAGGTGGCAGCATCGGCTCCATTAACCCTATGCTTTCCATGTTTTCCATATTTTGTCCTATTGCCGGTTGTAAGTACAGTGTTATGCACTGTATTTCAATATGTTGTTAATGTAAACAGCTTGAATTTTGCCGGTTCTGATGCCGGTTGGTGGTTTTTGGCGGTTTGGGTGATGAGTGGCTGGTGAGGAGATTTGATATTGGAGGTTATTTATCCGGCTCCAAATGCCGTTGCTTGTCCATGTGGCAAAAAAGGTCGATTCGGATTTTTTCATTGAGGGATAGCCGCTGCCGACGTATTACCAACGTTTCAAAATTCCGGGTCAGTTTTCTTAGCTGATTCCGAAAACTTTATAATTCTGAGTCCTTCAACTAAACGGAACTATAGATCTTAATGGCATATAAAGGGCTGAAAGTGGGTTCATTCTTCGATAATTTGATATACTGTCCCTGGAATTCGTAAAAACAAATAATTGCAGTTGAACGAAAAAAAGGTAAGACAGAAAGTGCTGGTAACTTAACTTATATTAAGATACTATCGTATCATTCCTCCCTGAGAACACTTATCACATTTGTATTTTCAACCGATAATACTTACAATACAAAGAGAATAATACCTTCAACAGAAGGAGGGAATAATATGCCGACGATGACCATTAAGATAAGTGTTCCGGTGAAAATTTATAAAGAAGACGAAGTATTTGTCGCTTTCTGTCCTGTTTTTGACGTTGCCTCACAGGGGTGTACAGAGAAAGAAGCAAAAGAGAATATCACCGATGCCGTGAGATTGTTTATTGAAACATGCATTGAGATGGGCACTATCAAACAGGTAATGAAGGATTGTGGTTTTAGTAAGAGCGCCGGGATTACTGAAGAAGAAAACGGCGAAAACAATCTCAATATTACTCTTCCCTATATCGCTTCAAAAAGACTCATGGAATGCCACGCATAACTCCAATTTCGTGGAAGATCCTTGAGTGCATTTTACTCCATTTCGGTTTTCATTTCTCCCGCCAGGAAGGCAGTCATAGAATATACACCAAAGAAGGCGTCATTCGTCCGTTGGTAGTCCCTGCTCATTCTAAAGATCTGGCGGTGAGCATAATCCAATCGAACCTTCGCACTGCCGGTATGGATAGGGATATCTATTTTAACTACTTAAAACTATGCTAAATTTCATAAACTTTGTTCGTGATTGGACACTGGACTTTTTGTCCAGCGTCCACACTTAATGATTTTGTCCACATGGACGCATGACAAAAGAAAAGGGGACAGAACTATTTTGCAAAAGCGAGTTTAAAATAAATCTGTCCCCTTTTCTTATTAGGAGGCACAATATTATAGGGCGATATTGAATTGAGATTGGGGAGGTGAGCATTTATCTGGTCATTTTGGTCGTCACTGGGTCGGTGCCGGATGCAGAGAAATAACGCTATCCATGTCAGATGAATTAGTACATCTGCATGCAGCGACTTTGGCTCGGCAACTCAGGAAAAGTACATCAAAGCCAGACGCCAGAATTTGTGTTTGGGACTGTCAGGAAGATACAGGGGGCATAACCCCTTATGTAATACCAGTATTTCAATCACAGTCTATTCAGATAGGTGAGTGGGAAATCATATGGGATAATGGATTTATTGAGGATGCCATAAATTTTCGTGGCAAAGCATTACCCAATGAAACCGGAGGGATACTGTTTGGAATTATTGACCAAAAAGACACAACAATCACTTTACTCAAGGCTTGCCACGCGCCAGACAATAGCAAGTCTACTCCTTCAAGGTTTAGCAGAGCACCCTATTGTTCAACCGATATTCTTGATGAATGCCACGAACGTACAGCAGGTATTGTTACCTATGCTGGTGAGTGGCATTCTCATCCACCTAGCTATGGCGCATTGCCTAGTCCAGACGATATTGATCAGCTAAAATTCCTGACCACCTCTTTGCAAACGGAAGGACTGCCAGCACTAATGATGATTATTGCTAATTCATCAGTAGGATTTTACCTTAACAAGCAAGGAAGATTTCTAGAGCTAAATAAGTAAAACACCTCAAGGGCAAGGTGCCCTTGAACCACTGCCACCCTTCTCTACTGCCGATAAAATTCGCCGGTCAAAATCGATATCCACCAGATTCAAGCTGGTGGTTGCACTCCGGCGCATCCCCGTTTCAATCAGGGTGTAGATGATGGCTCGATTCCAGTGAGGCCGTAAATTCTTTCTCTGGGGTGGAGTTATTACACAGTTGTGGTGCCGATTCCGGGAGCCACCGCCGACGACGAGGCAGCTGATCCGGCCGCATCGAGGATCCGGTTGCGCTCCTGCTTGGTCAAGGCCCGTTCGATCTCCAACCGGTTGCCGAAGTGCATTTTGCATTTTTTCCATCGGCTGGCTGGGTTAAATGACAAAACACACCTAAGATACCTTTTGGGTAGTATTTTGTGAAGAATGCAGATTGAAACGCGGCTTCCTGTCGAAGTTCTCGCTGAACCTCATTTCTGACTAGCTAAACGAATGTGGGGGTTACCACTGGGGCAATTTTAAAAAGAGAAAACGGGCAGTAGGGAAAGAGATGGGGAGTAACCGGTCCGATTTCAAAGCTATATCTGGATATAATAGCCCCGCCCTTCTCAGTATTTTGATTCGTCTGTCAAACACCAACCTCTTTTTTAGCTTCAACGCTAATTCAAACTGAGCCACCTCTGCTAACGAAAACTGAGCCACCGTCTCCATCTCTTTTTTTCTGAAATCCTGTTTTTCCCTCTTATTTGTTTTCCCATCCAGCTGTTGATCTGCTCAATGAGATGAATTT
>JBBQVT010000118.1:0-12670 GCA_038211245.1 Desulfobulbales bacterium
CCAAGTCCGGGTTCAGCTCCTCCGGTACTTTTCCTCTGATATCATACGCCTTAAACGCGGGCAGGCTGATTACATCCATTTTTTGTTTTCCTTTTTCATGGGTCGCAGTTATATTCAACAGCTCTTCGGCGGCAGATTGTAAAGGAAATTCCACTCGACATCAACCACCAATCATAATCATTTCGGCAAATTCATTGCTGTCCAATACCTAATACCTAAAGATATCCCATGAAAGGCATTATCCTCGCCGGCGGTTCCGGCACCAGGCTGTACCCACTGACCAAGGTCGTCAGCAAACAGATGCTGCCGGTGTATGACAAACCGATGATTTATTACCCCCTGTCGGTGCTCATGCTCGCCGGAATCAGGGAGATTCTGATTATTTCGACTCCCCACGACCTCCCCGGCTTCCGTGAACTCTTTGGCGATGGCGGCCAGCTTGGTCTTTCGATCAGCTATGCGGTGCAGCCCCGCCCCGAGGGATTGGCCCAGGCCTTTCTTATCGGCCAAGAATTTATCGGTGGCAATACTGTGTCCCTTATTCTTGGGGATAATATTTTTTTTGGCCAGGGATTTTCAAAAATCCTCAGAGAAAGTTCGGAACTTACCCAAGGGGGTCTCATTTTCGGCTATTTGGTAAAGGACCCCGAACGATACGGCGTTGTGGAATTCGACCAAAACCACCAGGTCATAGGTATTGCCGAGAAACCGGCCAAACCGAAATCAAAATACGCGGTTCCCGGTCTCTATTTTTATGACAACGATGTCATCGCCATTGCTAAAGAGGTCAAACCTTCAGCCCGCGGCGAGCTGGAAATAACCGACATCAACAACGCCTATCTACGCAGCGGTAAACTGCGGGTGGAGCCCCTGGGGCGGGGCTTTTGCTGGCTCGATACCGGCACCCATGAATCCCTGCAACAGGCCTCGAGCTACGTTCAGGCAGTGCAGGAGCGACAGGGCTTGAAAATCGCCTGTGTCGAAGAGATTGCCTACGAGTTGGGATATATCGATTTAAATCAGCTGGAACGCCTTGCCGCCGACATGCTGAAAAACCAGTACGGCCAATATATCACCACCTTTGTCGCCGCAGAAAAACAGAACCAGAGGATGAGGCCATGAAAATCGTCATTATCGGCGCGGGGGGCCAGCTCGGCTCAGACTGCTGTAACCTGCTTTCCACCGACAACCAAACCATAGGCTGCGACCTTCCCCGTATCGATATCGGCAACAAGGCAAGTGTCGATACCTATCTTAATGAAACCCGACCGGACGTCATCGTCAACTGCGCCGCCTATACGGCGGTCGACGCCTGTGAGACCGAGCTTGACCTTTCCTGGAAAATCAATGCCGAAGGGCCGAAATTCCTCGCCCAGGCCGCCACCCGACTCGGCAGTCGTCTCATCCATATCTCAACAGACTACGTCTTCGACGGCACCAAACCTGCACCGCAGGCCTATTTCGAAACCGATGCCCCGAATCCGCTGTCGCAATACGGTCGAAGCAAGCTGGCAGGCGAGCAGGCGGTGGTCGAAGGTTGTGCCAACCATGTCATCCTGCGCACCGCTTGGTTGTATTCGGCCTACGGAAAAAACTTCCTGAAGACCATGCTGAAACTAGCGCTCGGCAATCCGCAACGGCAACTGAAGGTGGTGGATGACCAGTATGGCTCCCTCACCTGGTCTTTCACTCTGACCCAACAGATCCGCAGGCTCCTGCGCTCCGATCTTACCGGGATAATGCACGCTACTTCTGAGGGACACTCAACCTGGTACGGTGCCGCCCGCTATTTCCTCGACGCCATGGGTGTGGCCTATTGCATGCAACCGTGCACCACCGCCGAGTATCCGACCCCGGCCCACAGACCGGCCAATTCAATCCTCGAAAATCACGTGTTAAAGCAGGCATGCCTTGCAACCTTTGGCAGCTGGCAAGAAGATATCGACCGATTTGTTACCGAGCACCGAGAACAGCTTCTTGCCGAGGCGCGCCGCTGATCGATCAGGCGAGGAGGAACTCTTACCTCAACGCTCCCCCTGATAGCTGAAATCCCGGATAAGGGTGAGAATCAGATCCCGATTAGATTGTTCAAGGTCGTGCATCTGAAAGCCGGCCAGGAAAAAGTCGGGGTTGGCATCACTTTTACACCACAGGCTTGTCGCCTCGAAGACGATCTCGTTGCGCTCCTTCATCTGCGTGGGCAGGCGCATGCGTAGATGATAGTTTTCGTTGACCGGAATTGCATTGTCGGAGATCAGCATCATGCCCTTTTCGGAAATATCGACAAGATGGCCGAGGATTTTGCTGCTCATGCCGTCATAGAGCCGCAGATAGAAGACCAGATACCGGCGGTTTACCTCACGCAACTCCTGTCTCCCCCCTTTCTCTGCCATGATGTCCATGCCTGCCCCCTCAGTTTAGCTTGACCAGTTCGACACTGCCCACCGCACCTATTCTTTCCCCACAGATAACCACAACCCCCTGCACGCCTTCAATGCCCTGCCCCACCTGCAGTGCCCTTTTAATACCTTCGTCGCCGGAGGTAGACATACCAACCTCATTGCCCAGGCGAGTTGCTGCCGCATCGGCAAGAGCAGTCGAGCGGGCAATCACCGCCACGGCGTCGGCCCGGCCAAAGCTCAAAGAATGCCCCACCGTGCCGGAAGAGGTGCAAACACCGACCGGCATCATCGACGCCGGCAGTTTGATGCCCACCTGCAAACTGAGCGGCGATTGCCCGGCAAAGATTGCCACCGTACAGCCCTTGCTTCGGTTGAGATAGATATCTCCACCATTTTCCACCATTACTTCGCGGCACCCTCTTTGTATCAGCTCCTTACCGACATATTCGGCGATGACCCCGGCCACAGCGGCCATCGGTCCGACATCCGCCATACGCCCGGCGGCCAGCATCTCTTTAACGATCGGCGGTGCCAGGATATCCGGAGCAAGAGGTATAAGGGATGAGAGAAACTCAGGCCGCTGTTCGATATATTTTTCAATCTGCAGGCGGTATTGCAAGGCCAGTTCGAACGCCCAGGCCGATAGTTCCCGATCGGCCTGGATATGGAGGTCCGTGTCCTTGATCTTGACAAAGGAAGAGACCAGATCGTGTTCCGCAAGCGTCCGATAGGTCCGCTTGACATACGATTCAGGTTTTCTTGCCTTTATTCGTTTCATAGTCGCGCACTCGGACGAGAATATTACTGTTTGTCCGCCGGAAGCTTTTTCTGGGGTCCGCCGGGGGCAAGATATTCCCTCACCGTGTCAATGGCGATGGCCGGTTTTTGCTGCATGAGGGTTTTTCGCAGCTCCTCGTTGCGAATAAGCTCGCGGGTCAGGTCCGCCGCCCCATTAAGGGTTTCACAGGTGACACAGGTTCGCAGCATCTGGTTTTCCGGAGCGAGAACGGTACCGAGAATCACATGCAGGAGAACCACCAGAATAATCGCTTTGGCAAACCCGACCACGGCGCCGAGCAGATGGTCAAACCAGGAGGTAATGGTCAATTTCAGGACGAAGCTGAGACACTTGCCGCAAAGCATCACCACCACATAGGTGGCAAAAAAGAGGAGCACATAGCTGGTGAGAAAGATGACCTTTGGATTGGTTGATATATCTCGCAAAAGCGGCAAGATTCTGTCATGATAATGGCCGGCGGCAAAAAAGGCGAGGTACAGGGCAAGGAGCCCGGTCACCTGCCTGAGGAGGCCCAGCCACAATCCGCGCCCAACCAGCAGAACGAAGAGGCCGATTATCAGCAAATCGTACAGTGTCGCGCCGGAAACTCCTTTCATAACCCCCCGATCCGATTATGCTTCAATCATTTTTTGCTACCGTTCCCCACCCTGCAACGGTAGCAGGAACTGTTGAAACTGCAAGCTTTTTCTGAAACCACTGGAAATAGTCAGCCAATGGAACCACTGCAAAAAGACCTTTTCCCCCCTGATCTTAAGCAGGCGGCAATGGCACTTTTCGGCAGGTCGACTCCGTCGGCAATTCTCCTGAAGCAACCGTCGGCGGATGCACTCCCGAATAGCCTTCCGGCATCTTGCAGTCCTGCCGTTGCCCTCCTGCATGCAAATGAAATCATCAGATTCACCAATTACCGGCTGAACAAACGGAGGGCCGAATTCCTTACCGGTCGAATCGCTGCAAAAATGGCCCTTAAAAATTTCTGGACCTCCGCGGGCCTGATTCTCCCCGCAGCGCTGTGTCACATTGAGATTACTAATGACGCAAACGGGCGGCCGATTGTCTGCCCCGATTGCCTCAAGGATTTGCCGACCCCCGAGATCTCCATCAGCCATGGCGGCGAATATGCGGCTTCCCTTGTTGCGAAATCACCCTGCGGCATAGATGTTCAGCGGCAACAAGTCAACCTCCTTCGAGTCAGGGAAAAATATTGCTCTGTCGCGGAGCTGCAATTATTGGCGGAGCTTCTCTCGGACATGGCGCCACTGTCTCGTCTGTTGCTTTTATGGACAGCCAAGGAAGCAGCGAAGAAGGCCCTCAGCTACCGACGGATGCCTGGATTTCTTGAACTCGAACTCATATCGTCGGTAAAAAGCCTTCCTCATTCCCCCACTTTCACCCTGGCTGTCAGGGTTCGGGACAATGATCGATTACCGGGCTTCGTTACAGTCCTGGTAACAACCTTTGCAGATTATGGTCTGGCAATTTGCATCTTACCAAAGGAACAATGCTATGCCTGAACTGCCGGAAGTTGAAGTTATCTGCCGCGGCATTCTCCCCCATTTGCTTGAGCGTACGGTCACGGCAATCCATCACAGCGACAAACAACTCAGACGGCCTGTGCCGATCGATTTTCTCCGCCGGGAGATGATCGGTCACCGGATAACTGCCGTGACGCGCCGGGCAAAATATCTGCAGATCAGCATTGACAGCGGCGCGATGCTCATCATCCATCTCGGCATGACCGGCAATCTCGGTTTCTTCGCACCTGCTTGCGATCCGGCAAAACATGATCACCTCCGCTTTACCCTCGATAACGACACCGAACTACGCTACAACGACAGTCGCCGGTTCGGCTCCATGCAAATCCTATCCAGCCGGGAAACCGCCGACCGAGAAGCAACCGTCTTTAAATCAACAGGCCCGGAACCCTTCAGTGACGCTTTTTCCCCCGACTACCTGCACCGCCTGGCCAAGGGCAAGGACCTGGCGGTAAAGGTTTTCATCATGAACACCCGGGTGCTGGCCGGAGTCGGCAATATCTACGCCAGCGAAAGTTTGTTCCGTGCCGGAATACTGCCAGACAGAAAAGTACGGAACATCAGCAAAAAAGATTGGGCCAGGCTGATCACTGCCACCCGCGAGATTCTCCAGCACGCCATCACCTGTGGCGGCTCAACCATCAGCAACTTCATCAACGCCCGACAGGAAAAAGGCTATTTTCAGGTAAACTTCAAGGTGTATGGACGGCAAGGCGATCCCTGCCCAATCTGTCAGGAAAAAATAGAAAAAGTCAGGCTGGGCGGCAGGGCCAGCTACTTCTGCCCAAAATGTCAGAAATGATCAGAAACAACACCGCAGGCACTTGTTGCGGCAAGGTGAACTTCCACCACATCGCCTTGCATAAACTCCTTACGTCCGGCGGCAAAGAGGATAAAACACGATACCGGATCGAGGCGCTCAGCAAGCCGCACCCGACAGTTTCCCTGCTCTATGGTCAGCACCCCGCCTTTGACCTGTAACAGATCACTCTTCCTGATCCTATAATCGTGGAGCAACCTGGCCTGCAGGACCTTCGGGCGAAAGCACTTTGCCCCCTGCAGCATAAGGATGAGAGGTCCGACGAGTTCATTGACCAGGGTACGCACGGCATTGGGTGGACCGGGAAGGGCAATAAAAACGGTATCGCCAAGAATACCGAGCAAAATCGAGCGACCGGGGTGCATCGGCAGGGATTCCAGGATAATCGTGCCGCCCACGCCGCAGAATGCGTTTTTTACCAAATCGTACTTCCCCGGGCCCATGCCGCCGGTACTGACCACAAGATCACAATGCCCGTCCGTCAAGGTGCCGAAAATCTCCGTGATGGCCTGGTGATTATCAACAATAATACCCTGTTCCGCCAGCACGCCGCCATAATGGGGAATGAGATTTTGCAGGAGCATGCTATTTAGAGAAAGTTTCTGCCCGGCTGCTATCGGCCCTCCCACGGCCACAAGTTCGCTTCCCGTGCAAAAGCAGGCGACCTGGGGCCGCGCCGAAACTTGCACGTGATACACGCCGGCTGCCGCAAGGTACGTCAGGTGATCAATCTCCAATCTGGTTCCTTTGCTAACGATTGTCGCACCACAGACCAGTTCGCTGCCGGCCATATTTATAAAAAGCCGCTCCGAGGCGATGGCCGCAGCGGCAACTCGGACCCTTCCTGCAACTTCAGCGCACTCCTCCTGAGGCACAACACGCGCACCGCCTTCAGGGATCAAGCCACCGGTGAAAATTCGACAGGCCGATCCGGGACGAAGAAATCCAACATTTCGCGTCCCTGCGGCTATCTCGCCGACAACGGAATAATAATAATCTCCAGCACCTTTAACCGCATTCGCCGCTCTTTCTGCGAAAGGACTTGGCTCGTTAAATGGGGCCAGAACATATCCGTCACGCAAAGACTCGGAGTGGGGAGGACAGTCCGATACTGCCATAATATCCTCAGCGGCGATCCGCGAAACAACCTCCGCAACCTCCATCGTTTCTGCAGGCAGCACATTGATATCAATGGAAATAACTCTTCCATTTATGGAAAAATTTGCCATCTCTTAGCCTGTTTTGTTTTAGCAGCCTTTAGGAAAAGCTCTCGCCAGAGTGTGAATCGCCATGGTAATACGGTATCCTGACTGCAATGATCGAAACACCATAGTAAAAATCGCACAATGGCACCCAGCAGCTTTATTTAATAATACAATGAAATATCCATCAATTAACACAAAATTTATCATCCTGCTCGGCAATCCCTTGGGGCATTCAATTTCTCCTCCCATGCATAACCGGGTATTCGAAAAATTGGATCTTGATTATTGCTATCTTCCGGTGCAGGTCACGCCGGAAAATCTCAAGGCCGTCTTTGCCGGCCTGACCAAAATGAATGTGGGCGGATTTAATGTCACCATTCCCCACAAGATCCGGATCATCGAACACCTTGACAGCCTTGATCCCCTGGCTGCAACCATAGGCGCCGTCAACACTATCTGTATCAAAGACGGCAAGACAAGGGGCTACAATACCGACGGGGAAGGTTTTATCCAGTCCCTGGAAGAAAAAGGCAAAATCGCCGTGCGGGGGAAAAAAATCTTCCTGATCG
Source organism: Desulfobulbales bacterium (assembly GCA_038211245.1). Classification (GTDB taxonomy): domain Bacteria; phylum Desulfobacterota; class Desulfobulbia; order Desulfobulbales; family Desulfocapsaceae; genus Desulforhopalus_A. The sequence goes on from JBBQVT010000118.1 coordinate 7,331, forward strand.
GCTGCGGTGGTGCCGCCCGCGCCATTGCCATGACCCTTGCCTTCCGAGGCGCGGCAGAGATTTTCATCGGTAATCGTACCCTCGCTAAAGCTGAGGCGCTTGCCACCGAAATAAATGGGAAAATCCGTAACTGCGCCAAGGCCATCAAAATGCTGCCCGAGGTTCAAAAAGAAACCATCAAATCCTGCGATATCCTGGTCAATTGCACCAGCCTCGGCATGCACCCCCAAGAGGAAAAGTCGCCAATCGGTGCGGAGGCCATTTTTGAACATCTGGTTGTTGCCGATATCGTTTACAACCCGCACACAACCCGGCTTCTTGCAATAGCCCGGGCCAAAGGTTGCAGGATTGTCCATGGCCTCGGCATGCTCATCTATCAGGGCGCTGCGGCATTCAAACTGTGGACCGGTATCGATCCACTTATCCCGGAAATGACCGAAACAGCATATGCCTTAATGGCAGAAAAAAAATAGACAAAAAAGGAGCTTTATCACTCCTCGCTAGCAGCGACAACCGCCATCCGGTATTTTTTGATCTTTCCGCGCAGCTGGTCATATGTCAGACCCAGGTGCGACGCAGCCCGCCGCTGATTATAACGACAAGCGACCAGGGCTTGCCGCAACAAGGCTATCTCCAGATCGGCGAGCTTTTTGTCGAGGGAGCCCTGGCTCGCTAAAGTCGTGGAAAAGTCTCGTATTTCAAAATTCAGCTCTTTTTTTTGAGCATACGGCGAGACAAAAGGATCAAAGGCCACGTCTTCTATGATCCCCGCATCGGCACGATACACCGCTCGCTCGACAACATTTTTCAACTCGCGGATATTGCCCTTCCAGATGTAACCTTCGAGCCGCCGAACTGCCGCAGGTGTGAAAACTGGAATTCCGCTCCGCCCCAGTTCATAGCTCATTCTTGTGGCAAAATGGTTGGCGAGCAGCATAATATCCTCCCCCCGACAGCGCAACGGCGGAAGAAAAAGCACCTCAAACGACAAGCGATCAAGAAGATCCCTCTTAAAATCTTGCCGTTCGGCCAAGGCCGAGAGATCAACATTGGTTGCCCCGACTATTCGCACATCGATCTCGATCGGCTGGGAACTGCCAACCCGCTCGAATGACCCGTATTCCACAACCCGAAGAATTTTTTCCTGGGCCTCCAGGGGAATCGAGCCTATTTCGTCAAGGAACAGGGTGCCGCCGTCAGCCGCCTCAAATCGCCCGGTCCTTCGCCTCTCGGCTCCGGTAAAGGCACCCCTTTCATGACCGAAGAGCTCCGCTTCGATGAGTGACGGGGAAAGCGTCGCACAGTTCAAGGTGACAAACGGCCCCTGCCAGCGCTTTGATAAAAAATGCAGCCTGTTGGCAGCCAGTTCCTTGCCCGTTCCTCGCTCCCCAATGAGGAGCACGGGGCGGTCCACCGGGGCTACACGGGAGAGTTGCTCCTGAAAATCGAGAAATGTTTCGGATTGCCCCAACGCTTCATTCCGCGAGGCGGTAAAGACCTTATCGCCATCTATCGACATAGCACGCTCAAGTGTTTTTTACCTATGATTAGTATTATTAACTGATATATGGCCAAATTAACCACAGACACTTCCGCTGTCAACAAACCAACACCTTGAATTCTCATCATTTTAAATTTTCAACCAACCCGGCACAGTTCCTGCTTTTACAATAGCAAACATCAACAACCTATTATGGAGGAACATCATGGGAGTATTTACCCGCTTTAGAGACATAGTCAGTGCCAACATTAATTCGATGCTTGACCACGCAGAAGATCCCGAGAAAATGATCAAGTTGATGATCCACGAAATGGAGGATACCCTCATCGAGCTCAAAACCTCATGCGCCGGGGTCATTGCCGGCCGGAAAAAGATCGAGAGAAAACTTGAAGAAATCAACAGCAAAACCAATCTCTGGGACGAGCGCGCAGCCTTGGCGGTCGCCAAAGGCCGGGACAATTTGGCGAGAGAGGCACTGGTTGAAAAACGCCGCTTCGCCCGCATCGGCGCATCCCTCGATAGCGATCTCAGCGAATACCGCAATCTTATCGACAAATACCAGGAAGACATCAGCGAACTTGAGAACAAGCTGAACAACGCCAAGGAAAAGAAAAGGGTCCTCGTCCAGCGACATAAAAGTGCAACCGGCAGCAAACGCGCCCAGGAAGAGATCCGGCGCAGCACCAGCAGCGACACCATGGCCCGTTTCGACAAGCTGGAAAGCCGGATCGACCAGATGGAGGCCGAGGCCGAACTGGTCAATGCCGATAGAAAACCGACAATCGATGAGGAATTCAACACCCTCAGCACCGATGTCGAAATTGAAAATGAGCTTGCCAAGATCAAGGCCGCTCAATACACTACGCCGTAGTCAAAAACCACGGGCCAGTGTAATACATAATGCAGAAAACCGCATAAGGACGCAACTATTGAATCTTAACAACACAGCACCACTGATCGGAGAACATCATCATGCTGAGTATTATTACGGTCTCCATTGTCTTCGGCTCCCTTATCGCCCTGGCTGCCCTCATCTGCGGGACTGTGTTGATTATCCTGAAAACACGTAAAGGCAGTCGAGGTGCAGGCGACAGCGAAGAAACCCGGATTATCCAGGAAATCTACCAAAGCTTGGAACGTATGGAAGAACGGATCGAATCCCTTGAAACAATCCTGGCGGAAGGTCAGGAAAAGGATGGATACAAGAAATGACACGATATTACAGCAAGCAGGGTGGAATTTATCGCGCTAGAGACGGGGTTTTCCTCGGGGTATGTAAAGGAGTGGCTGAATATTTCGATTTCTCGGTATTCTGGGTCCGCATAGCGATGGTTATTATCTTTATCTTCAGCGGCTTCTGGCCGGTTATGGGGGTCTACCTGGTAGCCGCCTTTTTCATGCGACCGGAACCGGTTAAACCCATCGCAAGTGAAGAAGAACAAGAATTTTACAATAGCTATGTGCATTCGCCAAAAAGTGCCGCCCAACGCCTGAAGAAGAAATTTCACGACCTCGACCGAAGAATCCGTCGCATGGAAGATAAAGTAACCGGCCGGGAATATGAATGGGAAAAACGCTTCAACTCGTAAATTCTGGCCTCATTTCGCCGACCAACCCGAGAATTTTGTACCCAAAGTCCCGTCGCCCTTCAACCTCCATGGAAATTGCGTTGGCCAGCTTACCAGTCCCGATGACAATGACCGTTTGTACGAACAATCTTTTACGCAGGATGAAATAATACGACCATGCCCACGGTAAGCGTTGTTATTCCCTGTTTCAATCAGGGGCAATTCATTGATGAGGCGGTTGACTCGGTTTTGGCGCAATCCTTTAACGATTTTGAGATCATTGTTGTTAACGATGGTTCTACCGATGAGCTCACCAACAGATTGCTGCAAAACTATTGCAAGGAGAAAACCCAGGTCATCGTCACCGCCAATATGGGCCTAGCCGCGGCAAGAAATAACGGCATTACCGTGGCCAGCGGCAAATATATCCTGCCGCTTGATGCCGATGATCGGATTGACTCAACCTATCTGGAAAAGGCCGTGGCGATCCTTAATGACGACCTGGAAACGGGTATTGTCTACTGCAACGCTCGACTTTTCGGGGCTGTTGAAACAGAATGGTTACTGCCGGAATATTCGCTCGAGGGGATGTTGCTCGATAATGTCATCTTTTGCTCTGCCCTCTTTCGCAGAGACGATTGGCTGGCGGTGGGTGGCTATGACCCCGGCATGGTCTATGGTTGGGAAGACTACGATTTTTGGTTGGGTCTTATCGAACGCGGTCGGAAAGTGGTGCGGCTGGAGGACGTTCTGTTTTCCTACCGAGTCGCCTCGGACTCCATGGTACGGAGCAAGGAGAAATGGCAGAAGGTCGCCATGTTTGGACGAATTTACCAGCGCCATCATCGGCTTTTCTCGGAGAATATCGGCGTTTGGCTTGATACTCTTGTTGACGCCCGAGATACATATTACACCAGTCGACTGTATGTTGATTGTGGCAACGACATCCAGGACCAGTCGAGTGTAGGACGGAAAATTGAACTTGGAACAAGAGCAATTGTCTTTGATCTCAGCGGATTTTCCGGTATAAACGCACTGCGTTTCGATCCGGTGAACACCTGGGCGGTGGTGGAGATTTCCAGAGTAAGCGCCGCCTATGGGGCGGGGCAGGAGAAAGTGATCTCGACAATCGAAACGAATGCCCTTTATAATCAGCAGGGTCGATTGTTTTTCGACACCTGTGATCCCCAGTGTTATTTTCCTGAACTCAACGGCTTGCTTTTATCGGATCTGGTCAAGCTTACCATTGAATTACGGTTCGTTGCCTTGGGCGAATCGGCCTTGGAAAATATCGTCCAACATCAAAAGGCGCAACTGGAGGTGCTTGCGGCGAGGAGATTGCCGCAAAAAATCCGGCAGGTCGGCAAACTTCTTTTGCAATCCTTGAAAAGTCCAAAGAAGGGTGCATGAAAAACCTATGTTTACCCCTAACTGTCGTCCCATCCTGATCGGCAGCCTGCCGCTGACGAACCATGCCGAGGCGCTGCAGCTCATTCTCACCCACAGCCCGGAAATTCCATTGTGGCCGCAACTCCCTAAAAGTCCACGCGAAGGGATGATTCGCCAGTTTCTCACCGGGTTCCCCGGCCTGGTAGACGACGGCAAGGATTACTGGATCGATACCGACCGCCCCGGTTTTGCCGAGGAAATGGCCGCCTTTTATGGGGAATACCTGCAGGCAGTGGATGATCCGGCATTTCTCAAAACCTCGCGGTTTGCCCTGGGAACAGATTCAGCCACCGGTTTTTTTACCCTGCTTGCCTATCTTGCGGTCGAAAAAAGGCAACGGCTGACGGTCAAAGGCCAGGTTACCGGCCCGGTAACCACCGGCATCGGGGTCAAGGATGGCAACGGCAACTCGATCTTTTATGATGATAATTTGCGGGACATGCTGATCAAGCTGCTTGCCCTCAAGGCCTGCTGGCAGGTAGCTGAATTGCGGCGATTCACCGGGACTGCACGACCAATCATCTTTATCGACGAACCGGGCCTGGTGAGTTTTGGTTCGAGCGGCTTTGCCGGTGTTTCCCGGGAGATGGCCAGTTGCGCCGTTTCCGAGGTCATTGCCGCCATCAAGGGTGCCGGGGGCCTTGCCGGGGTGCATATCTGCGCCAATGGCGATTGGGGACCGGCGCTCACCTCGGAGACCGATATCATCAGCTTTGACGCCTACTCTTATTTTGATAATTTCATTCTTTACAAAGACCCGCTTTACGGTTTTCTCAGCCGTGGCGGCATCCTCGCCTGGGGCATTGTCCCGACCGGCGATCC
>JBBQVT010000119.1:0-12656 GCA_038211245.1 Desulfobulbales bacterium
GTTGTTCCAGGTCCTCCCTGGGCATGCATTCGAATTCCTGTTGCCAATACATAGTCGGTCCCCCAAGAGGAATTATAAGATACCTGCCAGCGTAGTCTTTTTATATTGTCTTTGAAAGTGGGATTTTCGGAAAGAAAAAAATTGCGGCTTGCAACAACACGTTTTTATACCGCAAGGACATAAGTTTCGTTTGAGCAGACAAGCTGCTCAACTCAGCTTTAATCCTCCAGCTTTTCCCGTCCGAGGTAGGCACGCTGCACGTCCCTGTTGGCCAGCAGATCCTCGGCCGGTCCCTGGATGATGACCTTGCCGGTTTCCAGAACATAGCCGCGGTCGGCGATGGCCAGGGCCGCCTTGACGTTCTGTTCAACCAGGAGGACGGTATTGCCCTCAGACCGAAGACGAACGATGATCTGAAAGATATCGCGGATGATAAGCGGCGCCAAACCGGTGGAGGGTTCATCCATCATCACCAGAGACGGTTTGGACATGAGGGCCCGGCCCATCGCCAGCATTTGCTGCTCGCCGCCGGACAGGGTGCCGGCCAGCTGCGACCGGCGCTCCTTCAGGATCGGAAACAGTTCGTACTGATGATCGAGAAGACGATTCAGATTGTTTTTATACTGCCGGGCCAGAGCGTGGCCGCCGAGGATGAGGTTGTCGGCAACGGTCATCGAGGCGAACACCTGCCTGCCTTCCGGCACCATGACACAGCCCCGGCCGGGGATTTTTGCCGCCGCAAGGCGAGAAATGTCGTCGCCCAAGAAACGGATTTCCCCGGAGGAAGCTCGGATCAGCCCGGCAATGGTGGCAAGCAGAGTGGTCTTACCGGCCCCGTTGGCCCCGATGATAGCGACGATCTCACCGACACTTACATGCATGGAGATATTCTTCAACACCCGCAGCTTGCCGTATCCCGCCTCAAGATTGCGTATCTTTAACATTTACATTACTCGCCAAGATAGACCTTAATCACTTCCGGGTCGCGTTGAATCACCGTTGGAATAGCCTCGGCAATCTTCCGCCCGAAACTGAGAACGACAATTTCATCGGAGACATCCATGACCAACGACATATCGTGTTCAACCAGGAGGACGGTGATGCCCAGGTCCCTGATGCGGACGATGAGCCTGCCGATTTCCGCCGTTTCATATATATTCAGCCCCGCCGCCGGTTCGTCGAGGAGGAGCAGCGCCGGTTCCAAGGCCAGAGCCCTGGCCAATTCCACGGCGCGTTGCTGACCGAAGGCAAGGTTGGTCGCGAGCGTCTCAGCGCAATCGGCGATGCCTAAAAAATCGAGGAGCTCAAGGGACTTTACCCGGATTGCCTTTTCTTCCCGGCGGCAGCCGGAGGTACGAAACATCGAGGCCATGAACCCGGCCTTCGAGCACACGTGCCTGCCGACCATGACGTTTTCAAGAGCGGTCATGCCGGCGAACATCTTGATATTCTGAAAGGTTCTGGCAACCCCTAAGCCGGCAACGCGAAACGGCCGCATCCCCTGGATTTCCTTGCCTTGGAAACGGATTTCGCCGGCGGTGGGTGTGAGCATCCCGGCAATCAGGTTAAAGAGGGTGGTCTTACCCGCACCATTCGGCCCGATCACCGCCTTAATCGCCCCTTTTTGCAGGCTGAAGCTGACCCCATCGACGGCATGGAGACCGCCAAAACTCTTACTGAGCTGTTGCACCTGGAGAATGGTCATCGATGCCTAAACCTCCTTCGCCGCCGCTGTTTTCCGCCGGAACAAGGGGATGGACCGCCATATCCGCCCAAACTGCAGGCTGAGAATCCCCTCCGGGGCAAAGAGCATGATGCCGATGAGAATCAGACCGAAGACCGCATCGTCATAACTGCCGAAAAAGCCGCGGAGTGACAGGAAATTGAGGACCATCCCCATCACCAGCGCCCCCCAGATATTAGCCATCCCGCCGACAGCAACGATGGCCACATAGCGCACCGATTTCATGACACTCGCCTCGGAAGGGCCGATGCCGCCGTTATAATAGGTGAGCAAAACCCCGGCCAGGGCCGAGAATACCGCCGACAGCATGAAGGTCTGGAGCTTGAATCTGGCGGTATCGACACCCATGGCATCGGCCGCCTCCGGCGAGCCGTGAATTGCTCGCAGTGCCCTGCCCACCCTGGAGTCGATAAGATGGCGGAGCAGCAGCATGGCGAGGAGGAGCACGGTCCAGGCGATATAGTAGTTGGGAACCCGGTAAGCCTTGTCGCCGCTGACCAAAAGACCCGGTGCCAGCAGAAAGCCGGGGACGCCGGAGATGCCGTCGGCCTCGCCGAAATAGGCGCTGGCCAGGACGATCCGGTAGATGATAATACCAAAGCCCAGGGTGGCCATCGCCAGATAATGGCCTTTTAATTTCAATACCGGGATACCGAGCAAAAAGGCAATGAGCAGCGCCGCAAGGATGGCGATTATGCAGGCAACCCAAGGGGTCACCACCAGGAGTGGGTCGCCGTAAACATCTTTCCCGGCCTGGAGACAACCGAGAGAACTCATCAGGCGTACCGCGAGGTTATCGGCATAGGGTATGAGATTGCGGGTAGTAAGCGCCGCCGAGAGATAGCCGCCGATGGCAAAAAAACCGGCATGACCAAGGGAAATCTGTCCGGCGTAACCCATGAGCACGCAGAGACCGACGATCAGCAGCGAGTAATAGGCCGACATGGTCAGCTGGGTCAGGTAATAGGCGCTGCCGGTCCAGGCGGTCAGGAGCTGAATCAAAATGACTACTGCCACGATCGGCAATAACACAAAATTCTTTCCCATGGCCGTCAAAACTCCTTGAGGCCGGCCATGGCGCTCGATCCGAACAGGCCATGCGGTCTGGCAAAGAGGATGACCAAGAGAATGGCAATGGCAATGGCATCCTGGAAGGCTAAAGGCACAACGGAGACGGAAAAGGCCTCAATGACCCCAAGGAGCAAACCGCCGGCCACCGCCCCCAGAGAATTGCCGAGACCGCCGAGGATGGCGACGGTGAAACCCTTAATGGCCAGTCCAGTGCCGTTGTCGTATTGGGTATAGGTGATCGGCGACATCACTGCCCCGGCGAGAGCGCCAATGCCGGCGCTGAGAACAAAAGACAGGGTCACCATGTTCCGGGTATCGATGCCGCAGAGGACGGCGGCAATGCGATTGGCGGCGCAGGCGCGCATCTCCCGACCGATTGAGGTGGCCTGAAAAAAGATATTGAGAGCTATGACCATAAGACCACACGTGCCGATCACCCACAGCACCTGCGGCGAGACCCTGGCGCCAAAGATGGCGATCGTGCTGATTTCGTTGCCGAAAAAATAGGGCAGAGAGCGAACATTCGATCCCCAGACATGCAAAGCCGCCTCGCGGATGAGAATGGAGATGCCGATGGTGATGATAATCATCCGCAGGATTCCCGGATTTTTCAACCAGCGGATAAAGAGCATCTCAATCAAGGCCCCGATAGCCATGGTGCCGAGAACCGCCAGGGAAATCGCCAGCGGCAAAGGCATGTACTGAAGGAAGGTAATCGCCAGCATACCGCCGAGCATGACAAACTCCCCCTGGGCGAAATTGATGATGCCGGTGGTATTGTAAATGATATTGAAACCGATGGCGACGATGGCATAGATGCTACCGTAGGTGATCCCGGCCACCAGATACTGGATGAAAAGTTCGGTTGTCATACGATGGGGAACGTCCTAACCCCGCTAAACGGGATAAGTGCCTTCAGGAAATTCGTTTTAAATATCGGCAACGCTTGAGAAAGCCGTAACGAAATCGGCGCAAATGGTCAAGCTATTTATTTCGTTACGGCTGGTAAACGCTACTTGCCGGCATAGGGAACAAACTTGCCGCCCTTGACGGTCATCATCTCGAAGGCGTCCAAGGCCAGACCGTTGTGGTCGGTGGCGGAAAAATTATACATACCTCCGGTTCCGGGCAGATTCTTCAGACTTTCGATGGCCTCGCGAACCTTGGCTTTATCGGTATCGCCTATCGCAACCGCTTTTTCGAAAATCATGAAGGCATCATAGGCATGACCGCCGAAGGTTGAGGCGGTTTCCTGGAATTTTCCCTCGTAGTCTTTTACATATTTAACCAGGAGAGCCTTTTGCTTATGGCCATCCGGCAGGAGATCGGCCATAAGCAAACGCCCGGCAGGAAAGATCACGCCTTCGGCAGCTGCACCTGCCGCCTCGACATATTTGATATTACCGAAACCATGACTCTGAAAAACCGGCACCTGCCAGCCTGACTGGCGCATATTTTTAACGACAATCGACTGGGCCGGCACGATCGACCAGTTTATGACGCCTTGCACCGCCGCATTGGCCTTGATCTTGGCGACAACGGCCGAGAGGTCGGTAGCCTTGGCATCGTAGACTTCAGACTCGACAACCTCGATTTTGTAGTCGGGGGCAATTTTCTCCAATTGTTCTTTGCCGGCTTTGCCGAAGCCGGAATTATCGACCAGTACGGCGATCTTTGCTATCCCCAGCTTGTTCATCTCCATGAAGATCTTGATTGCCGCAAAAGAATCGTTCTGCGGCGTTTTGAACACCCAGGAGGCGAGTGGATTGACGATGACTTCGGCGGCGGCGCAGGAAATCAGCGGGGTTTTGGCGTCCTCGAAGATCTTTTTAACAGCCATGGTTTCGCCGGAACTGGATGGTCCGAGGACCGCCAGAACATTCTCCTCTTCCAGTAATTGCTTGGCAAGGGAGATGGCCTTTTCCGGATTGCCGGCGGTGTCTTTCACTAGGAGATCAACCTTCTTGCCATTAATCCCGCCCTTGGCGTTGACCTGCTCAACCAGCATCTCTATGGTCCGGGCCTCGGGAGCTCCAAGAAACGAAGCAGGACCGGTAACAGCCAATAAGGCGCCCACCTTGATATTTTCGGCCCACACGGACGGAACCGCCAGCAGACAGGTGGCTGCAAACACGCAGAGAGTCTTGCCCAACATTTTTTTCATGCACTTTCCTCCTTTCAATTTATGTCGCTTAACCAGTGATGCCCATACCTTTAGAAAATCATTGTGCAACCTACTCGAAAAAGAAACAAACAGGCAAGGTTTTTTCATCGGAAAAATAAGGCGTAAACGGCAAAACGTTTAACTATATTCGGTCAAATGGAAAATACGGTAGTGTTTTGCAATGTAAAACCGGCAAACATGGCGATAGTCAAAATGAGACCGATTTTCGTATGAGGACAAACAATTCCTGAATAGCCGGGCTGTTGCCGATGATAGCACTCAAACCGGCATTGCTCCTGAGGGCCGCCCGCAATCGCTGGTTTTCCATACGCATGGCAATCTTCTCGCCGGCGCTTTTCGCCGGCAGGCGGATCTCGGCAAGGCGTAAATGGGGTCAGAGTCAAATTAAAATCTCATGCTGCTACTAAGTGGCAGTTTTTTTCATAATATATAATGCTGCGCGGTCAGCACAAATTTGCAAATAACTTCTTTCATTTGAGCCAGACTTCCACCCCGCGGTTTTTTTCCTTACCGACCGCCGAAAGATTTGATGCTACCGGGAGTTCTTCGCCGGCACTGGCGATATAATTAACCGCAATCCCCTCGACCGGAGCTGGGTGGCCACCGTGTCGGCTCGGAGCTTTGCCAGCTTCAGGTTGACATCGTAGTCCCCGGCGTTGTCGGCAAAACCGGCAAGAATGATTTTTTGTCAAGCCGTTCTTTGAGAAAATCCACCACCCTGTTGAGGTCGCGTTCACCCCGGTTGTCAAGTGTCACCTTGCCGGTATTAAAGCGGAAATTGAGAGAAAGGCGCTGGGCGTTATCAACCAGTTTGAGGTAGTCCTGGACCATGGCGACGTTTTTGATCTGGGACTGCATTGTGGGAAGGCCGCTACAAATCATGCCTAGTTCAAGAAAGCCGTTACTTGCTGGAAGTGTACAGATATATAGAACTATCGGGCTCTGTTGAGCTCACCTATCGACAAAGAATTGTTTATGGCAATACGGGCAAATACGAAAAAGGGACTGACGTTTGGAAATGACCGTTTTATGGAACAAATTGAAGCTTTAACCGGTGTGAGGGTACAGGCAAGGAAAAGAGGAAGCCCATTAGGGTGGCGGAAAGAGGGTAAATAAACTTACTCTGACCCCCATTTATGCTCGCCAGTGAGCGCGTACCTGCGAGTTACGACACTTCCAGAAGTTCTGTGCGGACCGCTGCTACAAGGTGCGGCAGCGAAGCCTCTACCTGGGGTGACAGTTGCAGCGACCATTGCAGAAGCTCTGGTTCGACACCGAAGACCATCACCGGCGGTACCTCCCGACGTTCGACAAGGGCCAGCACGCGAAAAATGTCAAACCCGTGCATCGAGGCGATACAGGTTGGCCGGCTGCAATGGCCAAGGGGAATCTTGTATACCGTTCCCGGCATGCCGCCATGCTGCACCGCGTCTAAAACAATGATCCGGTCGGCGTGCTCAAATTCCGGCAGTGCATCGAGTATGGCCGTGCCAACCTCGACGAGTTTCACCGACCGAGGGAGTTTTTCCTTTTTTAAATAACGGATGGCATGCACCCCGACGCCTTCGTCGCCCAGGAGTTCATTACCGAGTCCCAAAATTACTGTTTGTCTATGCATGCCCTGTAATCCCGACTACCGAAATAAGTGCCTTGAAAATTCTCTTAAAAACAAATAATGAATTTTCAAGGCACCAATGCTGCCCCTGTGAGGCAGAAAATCCCTTGGCGTAAAATCTTTCAAAAGCAGCACTCCTCGACTCGCCATTCTTCAGCAGGCAAATTCCTTGCCCAGTGTGCATCCCGGGCTGAAGAAACCTACCTCGGCCCGGGGGCAAAGGTCACCACCGGTGTTTTGTCCGGGCGGATAATGTGTACCGCACAGGAAAGACATGGGTCGTAGGAATGGATAACCCGCAATGCCTCAACAGGTTGGTCGGGATTTTCGATCGGTGTTCCTATCAGGGCCTGTTCCATCGGGCCGGCGACGCCTTGACTGTCACGGGGCGAGGCATTCCAACAGGTAGGGGTAATGACCTGATAACGGGAGATTTTGCCTTGTTTAATCTCAATCCAGTGGCCGAGAGCGCCGCGAGGGGCCTCCAGCAAGCCCATGCCCACTCCTGAATATTGATCGAATTTAGTGTCATAGGCGGTTTGCCCGGGGGTCAGGCCATCCAGCCAGCCGTTCATCGCCTCAGCGATCTTGATCGCCTCTTTCGCCCTGGCGACATGTCGATCCATGACCGAGATGCCGACCCGGTAGTCACCGTTCACCCACATGCGTGCCAGCGGTCCGACTTCAAAGGGTTTCTTTAGCAGGCGAGGGGCCTTAAGCCAGGAATACGCCTCACCTTTGGGATATTCCGGACGGGTATCCCCTGCTGTCGGGCTGAGGCCTTCGGATTGATCGGCATACCAGGAATATTTTACCGACTCACTGATATCGGTGGTGGAAAAGTTTTTCTGCACCTGCGAAGCGGCGTTTTCAGCGTAGCCTTCGACAAAAAGTCGGGAGGTGTTGGTGTCATCCATTTCGAAAACCCCATAGGCCATGAGGTTTCGGCAGCCTTTGCCGATCTGGAAATAATCACTGTAAACCTCTCCGACCTTCATGACATCGGCAAGATACACATTCCGGATGAACGTGGTAAGTGTCTGCAGGTGCTTACGATACTTATCAATAGCCGCACTGCTCGGGACGGCCGTGAAGCCGCCGGGAATAATAGTGTTGGTGGTGGGCATTTTTCCGCTGAACACGGCACCCATCTCGTGGGCCTGCCGACGGGCAGTCAGCGCCGCCGGCAGGTGCGCGGCAACGCTTTCCAGGCCGGAACGCATATCAACCTGCCAGGCCTTCGACCACAGGGATGCAGCCGGCCCGGCGACATAATCGAGGGCGGCCAGTAAATAGAAATGTAAAATGTGTGATTGAAGATAATTCGCCCCGAGAGTCAGATTGCGCAGCAGTCGACCGTTTTTTGGCGGCAGCCAGTCGGAAACACTCTCCAGGGCCTGCACGGCGGCCATGCCATGAGAAATAGGGCAGACGCCGCAAATTCGCTGGGTGATCAGCGGGGCGTCAAGGGCACTCCGCCCGTTCAACAGCGTCTCGAAACCACGAAAAAGTGTCCCTGTGCAATGCGCATCGACGACCTGCATCTGTCCGTTCAGGGAATCAATGGCGATTTCCACCTTCATATGACCTTCAATCCGCGTCACCGGATCCATCACGGTTATAGTTTTCAAAATTCTTCTCCTTTGTTATTGAATAGTTGCCTGGAGTTTTGTCGAATGTCGCCTCTGTTTTCCGGTCTGTCAATTTTTCCAGACGACATTGAAAAGCACGGTCTGCCCGGCGGACTGCGCCCGCAAACGTTTTGGAACCGGTGACGGCTTTTTCTGCTGGAACTTCCATTTGCGATCCAGGCCCACCGAGGCGGCGCCAAGCTGTTTTCCGGTATCCGCATTATACACGGTGACGATATTCCCTTTGCCTCCGACACCTTCGACGCTGAGTAATGTTTTTTTAGCATCCCAGGATGCCTTGGTAATTTTCAACGGGTCCTTGGCGGGAGGTGGATTCTCTTCAGGCGGCTTCTCATAATCAAGGTACTGGTATTCAATGTTATAGAAGGGTGAGAAGGCATCGGGGAATCCCTGCTCGGTACAACCGATGCACAGTGCCCCGGCGCCTACGCACCAGTTAGTAGCGTTGTTCCATTTCCGTGCCGGGCAGTCCGCCTTGGTCTTCGGCCCCTTGCAGCCAAGTTCTTTCAGGCACTGGTTTTCGATGCCGAACACCTTGGCCTCTCCCTGATCTCTACGCGGGCATTGTTTGTGAACCTCGCTGGCGAACAACGCCACAGGACGATTATAACTGTCCAATTGCGGCATCTCCCCGGCAAGCAGATGGGCGATTGTCCAGACAATCCAGTCGGGGTGGGTTGGACAACCGGGAATATTGACAGTTTTCACCCCGGAAATCCGGCTGACACTGGCAATGCCGGTGGGATTAGGATTTCCCGCAGGGATACCGCCATAACTTGCACAGGTACCCACCGCCAGGACGACATCAGCCTTTGGGGCCAGCACCTTCACCGCCTCCATGGCAGTGACATCCCTACCCTGATCGGTCCACAACAGGCAAGTATGACCATTGAAGGCGGTGGGAATGCCGCCATCCACCACCAGGATGTAGTTACCGGCGGCGGTATCTTTTAATTGCTGTACCGCCAGGTCGCCGGCCGCACCCATCAGATTGGCATGGAAAGTCAGGTCAATGGTATTAAAAAGCAGATCGGCAATATCCTTGGGACCGGTGTTGCTAAAAAGATTCGCCAGGGAAACCGTGCATCCGGTACAGTTTGCACCGTTCAGCCAGATGACCTTCGGTAAGGACGCACCTGCCGCTGCCAGAGCGTTCTCGAGTTTGCCGATGACGGTCATCGGCAGTCCAAGCATGGCTGCAGAGCCAAAGCAATATTTTAAAAATTGTCGCCTGCATATTTGCATTTTCGTCTCCTTGCGCATTAGTAGTTCAGAAATCCATTGCTTGGTTTTTTCAATGAATTTCCTGAAGGTACTTATCCCGTGTAACGGAATGAGTTATTCTCTGTTTTCTTGCCCACTGAGGTTCCGGGCAAGAAAACATCTTGCAGGGGCTTCAGAATGATTTCCTGTCTCCTCTGCCGCAAAGAAGCATGCGGAGAGTGGTAGAAAATCATTCCGGAGTTACTTATCCCGGTTGCCGGGATTACGAGAAGGCATGGCACTTGATGCAGGCCAGGCCTTTCTTGATATGTGTGCTGTGGTTGCTGCTGCTCCAGGATTTATTCTCATGGCAGCTGGAGCAAAGCTGGTTCTGCACCTTGACCAGGCCGGTCGGTTCACTGGTATGACAGCTGCTGCAGGAAACATTTTTACTCCGATGCGTTCCATGCATGGACTCCCAGTCACCACTTTTGCTGCTGTGACAAAGGGTGCATGACTTGACCTTGACCGGCATCTCCTGGTAGCCAAGAGCCTCAAAAGGCACCATGCCTGTGCCGTCGGCAGTGGACCCGTTGCCGGCGTGACACTCAGTACAGGAAGGTGCCTTGGCCTTTGGCTCAACGCCGTGGGTAATGAGCATTTCGGCATCCGTCTTGACAAGGGCATACTTGCCGGTCATGCCTTGCTCCTCCATGCCTTTTTTAACGGCCAGATCAAAATCGCCGGTCATGAACATCCACATGATTACCGGCGGGATGATCTTGCCGCTCTCATGTAACGGCATGTAGGAAGCATGCCGCTTTATTGGAAATATTTTCGATTTGCCGTCAAAAGGGGAGCCGTTGGCCTTGGCCATCGGATAAACGCCCCGCTCATCGGCGGTGATGGTTTCCCCGACGTTGTAAACGTTTGAGGTGCCGTCAAACCAGACGTATTCCGGCTTCACCATGGCTTGCTTGACCTCTTCACCGACAAAACCACCCTGCCCTGAACAGAAGGCTGCATTCCACACAGGCGTTCTCCAGTCCCTGGACATTTCCGTAGCGCCACCCTTGGCATATTCCTTGATATGGCAAACCTGACAGCTGACCTGCCCCTGGGCATGGCGGTTCAGGGTGGCATTGGCGTGCGGTGCCGCATTGTGACAAGACTGACAGGTCGGATCGGCTGCTTCCGTCCCCCTGAGATCGATTCCACGCCCGGCGATCTTATGGTTGAGGGCGGCGTGACAGCTGGTGCAGGAAAGGTTGGCGCCGTCCTTTGCAAGATGCACATCTTGATCAACAGTCGCTGTTGCCGAATTGAGGCCCATGTCGCCGCGCTTGGTCCAGTCGCCGCCACCGGCGGTGGCATGACAGCGCAGACAGGATTTGGTAGTCGGCAGATGAACGGTTCTTGCCACATTGACCATGGCGGTGCCCGCCGGCATTTTCGCGAAATCAGGAACGGTGAGATAATTGCCATGCGCATCCACCTTGCCGAACACGTAAGTTTTGAGTTGCCCGAGAACATTGGTTACCGTTTGGGCGTTGTTCGGGTCGGTTACAAATTTCCTCTGGTAGGTATCGTTATGGCACATCAGACAATCGACATCCTCCGCCTTTGCCAGATCCGGGGCATTGCCGTCGGCGCGCACGTGGCAGTTAAAACACGCTGATTTCGAGGACATTGCATAGGTGCAGAAGGTGTTGATGCCGCCCTTTGCCTTGCCAAGTTCGGCGCCTTTGGCATTGGTCAGCTCGGGTGTCGGCCCGGACCACTTGACATGCAAACTTTGCAGCATCTCCGTGGCCTCCTTCTGGTGGCAGGCGATACAGGTCGACGGACCATTGTAGGCGGTGATGGTATTATGGGCGGCAATGGACCCATTGACAAGGACCACGGGTGGCGGCGGGTCGACCGGAGGAGGCGGCGGATTGACAACCGACGCTTTGCCGACAATGAACTTTGCAGTCTTTTTCAGGTTATTCGACTTATCGCTGATTTCACAAGTGTAACTCCAGTTACCGGACTGTTCATTCGCCGGAATGGTGAAGTCGTAACTGGCGGTGAGCTGGTTGATCGCCATCTTCTGGGTCGTTATCAGCGTTTGCCCTGCGGGTTTCTGCAGGTTATTAATGGAAATTCGCGCCGAGATCAAGGGAGGCCTCCAGGCCCCGGCACCGGTGCAGTCAAAGTGTACACCCTGACCAAGTACTGCCTGAACTGGTGTTGTCGACATTTTGATGGTTCGGTCAGCTGCATAACCGTTGCCCCCCATCAAAACACACAAGACCACCGTGATTGCTGTTTTTTTCATCGTTTTTGCTCCATCTTGAAATGTTGGACAAGACCAGTATGACCGCCGTTGCCGATGGCCTTGCCAAATTATGACATCAGGGAAGCTTTTGCAATTATGATGCCACAACGTGCCACCATAGGCCTCGGCAAAAAAAAACGGCCAGGCCAGCCGGCAATCCAGGCGGTCAGGCATCGACATTGCTTTGCAGATGGCTTGCCGGGGTCCTACGGCCAACACTCTTTCTCCACATCTATATTATTAACAATTGATTACTGGAAATTGACCAAGGGTTCTGCAAAGCAGGCGTGGCGGACAGTATTTGCGCCTTTCGAAACGTTGGGTGCACAAAATGCGCTTGGTACGGTTGCCCTCGTCCCGAGATGTGGGCACGGCGTGCAGGGCGCAAAAAGGTTATTGATAATCGAAGGCTTTAGACCTATGACAACACCGCAACTTAAAGGTACGGCAAACAAACCTCGCCGATCCGAGGCCGTGAGGTATTGGGTTTTGCCCCAGTACGCTGCTCCGATTGTCAGCATGAGTATCTCTTTACCTTCAGCTGTCGAGGTCGCTGGTTCCCGGAGTCTCGTTCCTCGTTTACCTCCCGTCATGCCATGGCAAAAAGGTGGTGACGAAAGCGGTTGGAGCACAACAAAAGGTTGCCGATAGTGGGCCTGATATGGTACGGGATTGGAAATTTAATTCTCGGTGGAAATAGCTGCAAGGGCATACGTTTCGCATATGCAGACAAGCTGCTCAACTCAGCTATATACCGCAAGGGCATAAGTTTCGTACGAGCAGACAAGCTGCTCAACTCAGCTATAACTTTCAGAGGGGTTTGATTATGATTCAAAAAGCAATTCAGGTGGACGAGAAGGTACCGT
>JBBQVT010000120.1:0-12653 GCA_038211245.1 Desulfobulbales bacterium
CAGCCTCGATGCTCTGATTACTTTTCAGAACCAGCCGGATGCCTTTGACATGATCATTACCGATCAGACCATGCCGGTTATGACCGGTGTCGATCTTGCTCGGCGCATCCTGCAGATACGGCCTGAAATGCCGATAATACTCTGCACCGGATACAGCAGCCTGATCACCGAAGAGAAGGCCAAAGCTGCCGGAATCAAGGGATTCGCCATGAAACCCCTGGCCAAAAAAAATATTGGTGAGCTGATCAGGAAGATCTTGAATGGCAAAAAACGATAAGGCCAAAAATATGAGTAACAGATTGAAATAATAAGGATTTCGAGGTAATGTTTTTCAAAATTCCTTCAAAAGCAGGAAGGACGGCTCTCAGTATTAAAGCTATCGGCTCGTCGAATCCAAGCGTACTGAGAAGGGCGTGCGACAGTACACCCTTCTCAACCTGGGTGCCGACTTTGCCTTTCCGAAAGAGCAGTGGCCCGAACTGGCCAACCGGATCGAGGGTATTCTCAATAGACAGCAGAGCTTGTTTGCTATTGATAGTAATATTGAACAATTAGCTCAATCATGTGCCGCCAGGATTATCGTATCACGTCAGGATATTGATCCTTCTGAGAGTGACGATTACCGGGAAGTCGATCTCGACAGTCTGGAAATGAGCCGTCCACGCAGTGTCGGTGCTGAGCACATCACCATGGAATCATTGCGTTTTATCGGACTTGATACGAAACTCAAAGAGCTTGGATTTAATGGGCCACAGACGGCCGCAGCCATAGGAACAATTATAGGCCGCTGCTCCATGTATATGAACGAGAGCGAAGTCTGTTCGGATTACCGGCGACCATTACCCTGTATGATCTGACCAATACCTTTTTTGAGGGAGAGGGCAAGGTCAATGCACTTGCAACCAGTGGACATACCAAGGAGAAACGTTCCGATTGTCCCCTGGTTACCCTGGGCCTGGTGCTTTACTCCAGTGGTTTCCCCCGGCGCAGTCAGGTTTATGAGGGTAATGTCACTGAAGCGAAAACTTTGGCGGAGATGCTCCATAGTCTCGAAGGTTTCGGCACCTCGACCGGCCCAAAACCCACTGTGGTCATGGATGCCGGCATTGCCACCGATGATAATATCGCCTGGTTGCGGAAGCATGAACACCCATACCTGGTAGTGAGCAGGAAGAGGCAACCAGCTGCCACTGTCTCCTACTCCCCGGTAAGGGAAACGTAGATTTGTGCAGCATGAGAAAAAAGAGACACCTTGCCTGTTTGATCCATGAGAATCAGCATGGTGTCTCTTTGTGGTTTTTCTATTAAGGGGAGTGTCCCCATTTAATGCCGGGGTAAATACAATCCTTACCCACTTCAGTTTTGTCAGGTATTATGGCCGAACATCGACACTCATACCAACCAGCCCCTGGATACGGTCAAGCTCGGCGAGAGCCAGGGCATACCCGACCTCGCTCTGTTTCTCCTGACTGAGTGTCTGGGAATAGGCCTCCTGGGCGGTCAAAACATCAAAGGTAGTGCCCCGGCCGACAGCGAATTTCGCCTGTTCGGCCTCAAGCCGCTTGCCGGTGGCAAGGGACGTTTTTCTGGTTGCTTCCATGGTCTTCTGCGCCAGTTGCACATCACGTACCGTCGTTCGGACGCTCTGCTGCACCTGGAGGCGCAGGAGCTGAGCACTGTTTTTCGCCTTGTTATGGGCGGCGCCGGCCTGGCGATACAGGCCTTTTGCGCCACTGTTCTGCAGCGGCATGGAAAAGGCCAGCCCGGCCTGCCACTGGGTTTTCGGGTCATCAACGGCATCGCTCATGGAAGTACTGTAGGCATTGTCCGTACTGCCCTGTCCCACCAGGCCAACCAGAGCAAGGGAGGGCCGGGTGTTATCGAGGGCGACCTCCTCCTGAATCTTCGCCGCAGCAATTGCCAGCTCAGCGGCCTTCAGGTCGGGCCTGCTCAGCAGGGCATTCTCCTCAATTGCCTGAAGATCCGGCACCATTTTCGCGGTAGGCGGCAGATCCGTCGGGATAAACGGCACCTGCCAATCGCGGCTATTGAGGAGCAGCTTCAGTTCATCTTCATGCAGGCCAATGGCGCGGTCGGCGGAGATGAGGCTCTCCTCCCGCCGGGCGATCTCCGACTGCGGCTGGTAAATATCGACCGAGGCAAGTTTTCCGGCACGAATTTTCTCCTCGGTCTCGTCGAGGAGCTTTACCGCGAGTTTCAGCGACAGTTCCTTCACCGACTTATCCTGCCAGGCATACACCAGATTCCAGTAGGTTCCCTTGACCTTGGCTGCGAGATTGGCGGCCTCGGCACGCACCAAAAAAGTGGCGGCGGCAAGGTTCTTCTCCGCGGCCCGCATGGTCGCGGTCTGCCGATCGGTGCCAAATCCTTTTAAAAGGGGCTGGCGCAGCGAAAGGCTGAGACCGGAGTTATACACCGGATCGACAAGGGTCGTCGTCGGGGTACTGGCAAACCGACTGTTGGCCAAGTTGAGACTTACCTCGGTGCCGGTGGTATATTTTTTTTGCAAACCGAGCGACCACTGGGCAGTTCGCTCCTCTTCGGAATCTCCAATAATAAGCGGCGTTTTTTCCAGACGTTCGGCCCCGCCTTCACCCTTGGCGAGAATATCGAATTCACCCGCGGCGGCCTCTTGGGCCCCTTCTGCCGAACTGACATCGTCCTTCTGCAACTGCAGACCGATATTGTTGGCGAGCGCCAATTGCACCGCTTCGGCCAGTGTCAACGTGGCACCAGTACCCGGCTCAATCCCGGCCATGACGATGCTGGGAAAACTTGCCAAGAGAAGCAGGCTGATAATAAAATATTTCAGGAGACGCATTATTTTTCCTCGTTTGGTCGTGGTTCACCGGCCAGTAGGGCATAGGGCCGCCAGTAAAGATTCTTGATACGCTCCGTGGTTTTTTGCCGGAACTCATCAAACCTGGCGGTGAGATAATAAAGTGTCGGGACGACAATCAGCGTCAGGACAGTGGCGATTAACAGGCCGAAAATGACAACATTGGCCATCGACTTCCACCACAGGCTCGATTCACTGACCCAGGCCATCGACCAGGTATGAAAATCATAGGAAATGCCGGTGACCATGGGAATCAGCCCAAGAATTGTGGTAACCGCGGTGAGCAGCACCGGCCGCAACCGGGTGGCACCGGCAAAAACTACCGCATCCGCCAGGTCATGGCCGCGTTCCCGCAGCTTATTAATATAATCGAGGAGAACGATGGCGTTATTGACGACCACCCCGGCTAGGGAAATAACCCCGACACCGGTCATAATGATGCCGAAGGGTGCCTGGAAGAGGGCCATACCCAGAAAGGCGCCGCCCAGCGACAGAATGACCGAGGTCATGATGATAAAGGGTTGGATCACCGAATTGAACATCGCCACCAAGGTCAGGAAAATGAGGAGCAGGGCAACGAGAAAGGCCTTGGTGAGAAAATCCTCGGACTCCTTCTGCTCGTCCTGTTCGCCGGTAAATTTCATGGTATAGCCCGCCGGCAGCACATATTTATCGATGTATTTCATGGCCTCGGCCCTGACTACCGGGCCGGTGGTCTTGGTCTCTTCGATATTTGCCTTGACCGTCACCACCCGTTTGTTGTTGATTCGGTTGATGTCACCGATGGAACCGGCGAAAGCAAAACTCGCCACGGTAGACAGAGGGACCATTTCTCCTGACGGGGTCGGCAGCATCAGTTCATGCAGGACATCCACCACCCGGCGATCTGAATCCTTCAGCTGCAGGGTGATGTCGAAATCGTCATTGCCCTGGCGGAAGGAGGAAACATTCAGGCCGTTGTAGGCGCTTTTCAGGGCAAAGCCGATCATATCGGTGGTCAAGCCGAAGAGTGCCGCCTTCTGGCGGTCAACCATCACCTGCACCGAGGGGATACCCTCAACAAAATTATCGCGCACATCCTCGACAAAGGGCATCTGGCTGAGCACATCCTTGACCTGCTTGGCAATTTTGCCCAGCACCTCGAAGTCGGGCCCGGAAATCTCCAGGTTAATCGGCGCCCCGGTCGGAGGCCCCTCTTCCTCTTTGGCGATGGTGATTTTGCCACCGGGAATATCCTTTACCCGCTCGCGAATGGTGTTCACCGTGACATGCGTTGATTCGCTGCGTTCCTCCAGCTCAAGAAAGCGCACTCCGACATAGTTTGGGGTATTGGAGCTGAAGGCCGAGCCACCCGCCGCACTGGCCACGCCTTGAATGTAGACGTCCTTGACGTTCTTCAGGTCGCTCGGGCCGAAATATTTTTCTCCTTTCGGCTTGCTGTATTCCTTCGGGGCAAGAGCCGCCAACACCGATTTTTCAAGGCCGGTGGCTTGTGTTGTAGAGCCCTTGGTTACACCGGCAATGGCCAGTTCGACCCGCTGGATTATGCGATTAATGTAGTCGAGATCCGCCCCTTCCGGAGTGTCGATGTTGACATAAATGCCTTTGGGATCGATCTCCGGAAAAAATTCCACCGGTTTTTGCAGACCGATGACCAGAAGCCAAATCTCGAACATCAGAATAAGTCCACCGAAGCTAAGGCCGAGAATGGATAGTGGTTTTGCCAGACAGGCTCGCAGCGCCCGGCTATACAGGGTGGTCCAGAATCCCTTGATTTCCATCGGCTTATCAATTGCCGCCGACATCTCCTCGATGCTCATGCCGCTGTGCTCGGCACGGCCTTTGATCTTCATAAAGATCGAACCCATGGCCGGATTGATGACCAGGGCGACAAAGAGACTGGCGGTCAGAGTGACGATCAGGGTGATCGGCAAAAAACGCATGAACTCGCCCATGATCCCTGGCCAGTAGAGCATCGGATAAAAGGCCACGAGGGTGGTGACGGTCGAACCGATGACCGGCCAGGCCACCTCCCCCGTCGCCTGCATACAGGCCTGCACTTTCGTTGCCCCCTGCTGCATGAAACGGTAGCTATTTTCGACGATGACAATGGCGTTGTCGACCAGCATGCCGAGTGCCAGCGTCAGACTGAAGAGCACCACCATATTGAGGGTGATGCCCATCATATAAAGGACAATAAAGGCAATAAACATCGAAAAGGGAATGGACAGGCTGACGAGAATGGCATTGCGCATGCCCATGGACAGAAAGATGACCGCCAGCACCAGCACCAGGCCGGAGTAGATATTGTTCTCGAGATCAGCGATCATCACCTCTATATCCCGCGATTTATCGAGAATCTTGGTGATCTTGGTACCCTGTGGCCACTTGGCCTTAGCCTCCTCGACAATCTTGCCAACCTTGTCGCTGATGGCGATGATATTCTCACGGGAGCGTTTCTTCACCGACAGATTGACGGCATCCTGACCATTGAGCCTTGAGATGCTGGTTTCCTCCTTAAAGCCGTCGATGACCCCCGCGACATCCTTCAGGTAGACCGGTTCGCCCTTGTGGGTGCCGATGACCAGACCATAGATCTCTTCCGGGGTCTTGAATTCACCCGGCACCCGCAGCTGGAAACGGCCGTCGCCAAGGCGAATGGCACCACCCGAGGTATTCAGATTCTCACTCTTTACGGCATTTTGCAGACTGCTGATGGTCAGGCCGTAATAGCCCAACTTTTCCGGAGCGACCTCGACGCGGATCTCCCGCGTCAGCCCGCCATTGACCTCGACCTCCATGACCCCGGGAACCGCCTCGATCTCGTCCTGCAGGTCATCGGCGATGTCTTTTAAGCATGCCAGGCCACAGCTGCCGGACAGCGAGAAGACAATGATCGGCATCTCGGAGAGATTGACCTCGAAGACAGTTGGGTCGTCCTCGAGGTCTTTGGGCAGATCGCCTTTCGCCGCATCAACCTTATCTTTGACATCCTGCAGGGCCTTGCTGATATCGGTGCCGGTGACGAACTCAACGTTGATGATCGACTTGCCTTCGGAACTGACCGACGACAGTTTCTTCAATCCTTTGATGCCTTTCAGTTTTTTCTCAATTTCGACGGTGATCGCCGTCTCCATGTCGGTGGGCGAGACACCCTTATATTCGGTCGAGACGAAAACTATGGGAATGGTGATGTCCGGCTCGCTCTCGCGGGGCAGTGCCTGATAGCAATAGATCCCGAAGATAATAAACAGCACCGCCAAGACAAAGACGGTGGTATTATTTTTTACCGCTGTATCGGAGATAATCATAATGTCAGTTCCTTCACATCAAGGGCGGCCTTGACCACCTTGACCTTCTGGTTGTCCTCAACATCGCGGTGTCCCTCGACCACCAGACGTTCGCCGCCTTGCAGTCCCTCGACCACCTCGACATACCATTTTTCCATGATGCCGAGGCGGACCTTCTTCTTGTGGACAATGGAGTCTTCTTCAACATAGACATACTGTTCGTTGTTTCTGGAGATGACGCTGTAAAAAGGTATGACGATGGCATCGGGAACCGTCTTTTTCACGACATCGGCGCGGAGAAACATCCCCGGCAGCACTTCGCCATCGCTGTTGTCGATGGCCAGCTCCAGGCGAAAGATCCGCGCAACGGTCTCAGGGGACGAGGAAAGAAAATGAACTTTGCCGGTAATAATCCGGTCTTTCAACGCCTGCAGTTTGATATCGATGGTTTTCAGGCCCCGCACCGCCGTGACATCGGACTCGGGGATGCCGACCACTGCCTTCAACCGTTCAATTTCCATGATTTCGACGATCGGATCGCCAACCGCCAGCTGCAGACCGACCTTGGCATCAACCTTTTTGATCACACCATGCATCGGAGCGGTCACCAGGCAGCGGGAATACTGGAGTTTGGCGTTGTCATAATCGGCCTTGGCGGTTTCCATCTGGGTCTTATTGGCATCAAGCATAGCTGTGGGAATGACACCCTTGGCGTAGATGGCCTTATCCCGCTCATACTCCGCTTTGGCGAGCTCAAAGGCGGCTTTCGCCCGATCGACACCGATGCGGTAATCTTCATCATTAATACGGACGATTACATCGCCTTTTTTGACTTTCTGCCCCTCCCGCACCAAGACCTCGTCAATGGTACCATTCAGTTTCGAAAGCAGGGCGAGGGTTGTCCAGGGCTCGATATTGCCGGGCAAATTGATCCGATCATTGATCACTTCCGGTTTGAGAACAAGGGTCACCGCATTGATCGGTGGACGCTCCTGCTTGCCGCCGGCGGCCTTCACCGAGGCTATTGACGCGCTTTCCTTTTTGATTGCCCCGGCCAGGATAATGATCAGCACTACGACGGCAAGCAACAGAAACCGCGGTAGATTGTTCCAAATGAAAAAGACGACTTTTGCCCGAGCGGTCCGGGGGGCGCTACTTTGACTATTCATGTTTGTTACCTTCAGTTGTAAGATGATCAGGCCGAGGATGCAAACCTTCAATGGCCTGGCGAAAGAGGGCTTCAAGGGCCTCTTCGGCCTCTTCGGTCTGTACCCTGCCGCTGAACCAGGCAGACACCAGCAGGAGATACAATCCGTAAAAATGTCCGGTTATATAGAGAAGTTCCAAATCATTGCGTAATTCACCACGTTCCTGCGCCTTCTCTAACAATGGGAAAAGCAGTTTGAAATAGTTGTTTTCGTGTTCCAGATGCCGGGCAAGATCGGCGTCACGGGGAAAGGCAGTCTGTTGCATGAAGAGGCGGGCAAACTCTCTATTTTCAGTAATTTTATTAAATTCAGCCATATAGATACTTACCATCTGTTGTAGAATGGGAATTTCCCGGTCGGCATTGGCGGTCAGTTCCTGGTGCAGACATTCCAATTCATCCTCGCAAAAGGCGTGAAGAATATCGCTTTTTGTCTGAAAGTAGCCATAGATCGTGCCTTTGCCGATGCCGGCCGCTTTAGCCAATTCCTCAATGCTCGTTTGGTCAAAACCTTTTTCGGTGAAAAGAATCATTGCCGCCTGCATGATCGCCTGGCGGGTTTCCTTTTTTTTCGTTTCTCTAACGCCTGCCATTGTGCTCCCCAAGAATGAAAGTTGACTGGAGTCGGAAATATAACCTGACATAACAATTCGTCAATGGATATTTTCGACTCCAGTCAACTTTTTGTAACAATTTGTAAAAAAAATGTGCATTGACCGCGGTGGCGCATTGCAAGGGCTGCAAACAATGTGGGGATTATGCGCCATGGTTCATCTTTCTGAAATATCAAAAATATATTTGACATATATTTTATTGTGTGGGATTACTCCTGCAGTGTAATACACGCAGCAGGAATCCCTGCAAACTGCGAATACTCCGTTTTTTTACAAAACGAACAGCAATGACATTCTCCTCCTGGTCGACACCAATCATCTGTTTCACCTGGCCTATGCCGAATGCGCCAAGAACGAATTTCTCGTCCGTGCCTGCCTTGAGGTTCGCAATCAGGCCAAGCGCCTGGCCTACCTGTCCTATGCCAACGACCTCGGCATGAACCGCTCTCTGCAAAAACACTATGCGACCGTGGTCAGTGAGCATGAAACCATCATTACTTGCTTAATCGACAAAGACGAGGCCCATTTAAGAGAAATCATTATCCAGCATATCAACGCCTTTCAGGGAAGGATTCTTGCTTATATGCGTTCCTGAATTTTTCGAAAATACATTGACATATACGGTCACCAAAGGGAGCAGTACGGCCTGACATACAACACGAAGGCAGGTTAAAGATCAACCCACTACCAAAAAGGAAGAAAACACCATGAAAAAACTAACGCATCTGGTATTAGCCCTGGCCCTGGGAATCGGTATCACCGCCAACGCCCAGGCGAAAACGGCCTGGACCGCCAACTCGGTGTGGCCGCCGAACAATCACCAAACCATGGCCCTGGATGAGTTTGCCGCCAAGGTCAAGACCCTCACCGGCGGCGAGCTGGAGATCACCGTCAGCAGCGGCGGCGCGCTTGGCTACAAAGGCCCGGAACTGTTAAAAGTGGTCCGTGACGGCATGGTGCAGGTCTCCGACATGCTGATCAGCGGCGTGGCCGGTGAGGACAAGATTTTCCAGGTCGTCACCCTGCCGTTTTTGGCGCTCAATTTCGAGGAATCAAAACTGCTCAACGAAACCGCCCGTCCCTATTTTGATAAGACCGCCACCAAATGGGGTCAGAAGATTCTCTTCATCTCCCCCTGGCCGGGTGCCGGATTATGGACCAAGCGGCCGATCACCTCGGTTGCAGAGATGAAGGGCCTGAAAACCCGTACCTACGATAAAAACGGTTCCCTGGTCGTCGAAGCAGCCGGCGGCACCCCGTATACCCTGGCCTTCAGCGAGGTGTATTCCTCTTTAGCCACCGGGGTTATCGATTCAGTGATCACTTCCTCGCCGACCGCCGTCGACGCCAAATTCTGGGAGGTCCTCAAATACCATCAGCCGATGAATATCACCATCGCCACCGACATGATCAACGTCAACCTCAAGGCCTTTGAAAAACTCGACAAGAAAACCCAGGACGCCCTGGTCCAGGCCGGTCGGGAAATGGAAGAGGCGATGTGGAAAAAGCAGGCCTCAATTGATCAGGAAAAAATCGATATATGCACGAAAAACGGCATGGAAACGGTGGTTCCTTCGGCGGGGTTCATGAAGGCCCTGGCGGTCATTACCGAAAAAATCCGCACCGACTGGTTGCAGGACGCTTCCCCCGAGGCCAAGGCCCTGTATGCCGAGTTCATGGCAAAGGTCAAACGCTGATTGCCGGTGCTGTGAGGCGTACCCTGTACTACCCGCCGTTCGTTCTGCCGGGGCGAACGGCTCCCTTAGCCCCTGGAGGGTCCATGAAACAACTGATCAAAATCATAGATAGCATCTCAACATTTGTCGGCGGCCTGGCCGGGGCCATGCTCTGCCTCGGCCTGCTCCTCACCTGCGGTGAGATCCTGCTGCGTACCGCCTTCGACCGGACCTTGTATATCACCGATGAATATTCCGGCTACCTGATGTGCGGCCTGACCTTTTGCGCCCTCGGGTATACCCTGAAGGAAAAAGGCCATATCCGCATGACCATTATTCACGGGATTATCAAGGACCGTAAGCGCGACTATCTGGATGCGTTCTGCTTTGCTCTCGGTTGCCTCTTCTCGCTCTTTATCACGCTCTACACCTGGGAGTTATTCCGCGATTCAATAGCCACCGGCTCGCAATCGATGCAACTGTCGTCTACCTACCTGGCGATTCCGCAATTTTTCATGCCATTTGGTGCTTTCATCATGACCCTGCAGTTTTTCAGTGAATTTCTGAAAAGCATCCTCGTACTGAAGGGAGATACCGCCGGATTGATTCTTGTTGAAGAAACTCAAGATCTGGGAAGATAATAGTAAAGGAGCCTTACAGTGGAACTTGCAAGTATTTCTCTTACCCTCTGCGCCCTGCTGGTGCTTTTCATGGGCGGCACTCTTTGGGTCGGTATATCTCTCTTTCTCGTCGGCTTCGGCGGCTTTATCATCTTTACCGAGCTGCCCTTCGGTTCCATTCTCGCCACCACCGGCTGGAACAACACCAGCGGTTCGGCAATGATGGCCCTGCCGATGTTTGTGTGGATGGGCGAAATCCTTTTCCGCAGCCGGATTTCCGAAAATCTCTTTAAGGGGTTGACCCCGTGGATGGACCGCATCCCCGGCCGACTGCTGCACGTCAACATCCTCGCCTGTACCTTTTTTGCAGCGGTCAGCGGTTCTTCGGCGGCAACCACCGCAACTGTCGGGAAAATCACCGTCCCCGAACTGACCAAACGCGGCTACAACAAAAGCCTGACCGTCGGGTCGCTGGCTGGCGCCGGCACCCTCGGCTTTCTCATTCCGCCGAGCATGATGATGCTGGTCTACGGTATTATCGGCGATGTCAGCATCGGTAAGTTGTTCATTGCCGGGATCATTCCCGGCTTTATGCTGGCGGGAATTTTCAGTCTGTACATCATGGTCCGCTGCCTTATCACCCCGATCATGGCCCCGGCCGGTGCCGAGCGGCACACCTGGCGGCAGCGATTTCAGGCCATTCCGGAGATCCTCCCGGTCCTCGTTCTCATCCTGGTGGTACTCGGCAGCCTGTATGCCGGTTGGGCCACACCGACCGAGGCCGGGGCAGTGGGCGTCGTCGGTTCGATGGTCTTTGCCTTTACCACCGGGGACATGAATGTCCAGGTATTTCGCAAAAGCCTCATGGGCTCAATCAAAACCACCTCGATGATCATGCTTATCGTCCTCGGCGCCTCTTATCTCTCGGTGGTCGTCGGCTATCTCGGCATTACTCGCAAGTTAACCATGTTCGTCACGGAAATGGGGTTGTCGCCGTTCATGCTCATTGTCATCCTCAGTGTCCTGTACATCATTCTCGGCTGTCTGGTTGACGGCTTTTCGATGATCGTCATGACCACCCCCATTGTCCTGCCGCTCATCACCGCCGCAGGTTTTGACACGGTGTGGTTCGGTATCTATCTGGTATTGATGATCGAGTTGGCCCAGGTCACACCGCCGGTCGGCTTCAACCTGTTTGTTATCAGTTCGATAAATAACGACGATCTCCTGACCATAGCCCGAGACGCCATGCCGTTTTTTTTGCTGATGGCCCTAACTACCGCCATCGTAACGGTTTTTCCACAGATTGTTCTGTATTTACCGAATCTTATGAAATAGTGAAGAATGCATCGATCCTTAAAAAAGGTGCCCAATGAAGATCGATATCAATTGTGATATGGGTGAAAGTTTTGGCGCATATGCCCTGGGGATGGATAGGGCGATAATCGCCTCCGTCTCCTCCGCCAACATTGCCTGCGGCTTCCACGCCGGAGATCCGCAGGTCATGGGCCGGACGGTCAAGCTGGCGGTCGAGCATGGGGTGGCTATCGGTGCCCATCCCGGATTCCCTGATCTGATGGGTTTCGGCAGGCGCAATATGGACTGTAGCGGTGAAGAGATCGAGGATTATCTGATCTACCAGATAGGGGCGTTGCAGGCCTTTTGCACGGCGCATGGGACTCGTATGTGCCATGTCAAACCGCACGGAGCCCTCTATAATATGGCCGTCGGCAATGAATCCCTGGTGCGCTCCATCGCCCGCGCCATCGCCCGGGTCGACACCAGCCTCTTCATGGTGGCCCTGGCCGGCGGCAAGGCTGACCGAATGGCGTCCATCGCCGGCGAGGAAGGGATAACCACCCTGTTCGAGGCCTTCCCGGATCGGGCCTATACTCCCGAGGGAACCTTGCTTTCCAGGCGCTTACCCGGCGCAGTCATCGATGATTCCGAGGAAGCCGCCGGTCGAGCGGTGCGTATGGCGATCGATGGGGAGGTCATTGCCGTCGATGGCACAAGGGTTGCCCTCAAAGCCCATACCCTCTGTCTGCATGGCGACAACCCGCATGGCGTCGCTCTTGCCGCAGCCATTCGTGGTCGCCTGGAAGCGGCTGGTGTCGCCGTCAGGCCAATGACCGAGTATCGTCAATGGTAATGGCAACGGTGGCGATGGAAACCGAGTTTCGCATATGCGGCGATCGTGCTCTGCTGGCGATTTACGGCAGCGGGATCGATCAGGCGGTAAACCAAAAGGTGCGGCGGATGGCGGCTCTTCTCACCGGCCATCCGCACCCCGGCATTGACGCGGTTGTTGGCTCGTATTGCACCCTCTTACTCTATTATAATCCGCTGCAGGTCGGTTACCAGGAGTTGACCACCCTGCTCCTGA
>JBBQVT010000121.1:0-12314 GCA_038211245.1 Desulfobulbales bacterium
GCCTCAAATGCTTCATTGAGGTAAGCCCCCCGTTTTTCAATCTCACCCTTCCGATCCACCTCTCGGCAGAGAACGGTTTTCCAAAGCCCGGCATTCAGGACATCAAAGAAATATTTGACGGTGAGTATGGCGCCATCAAAGAGTTTTTTACCTTTTGTGGCGCCAACAGAAATAAATAACCCTTTACGTGTTTCCGACGCCTTTCCAGCCGCTTGATTTTCAATCCAGTATTTCCTCACCCAACGCGACTGGCAGCGGTCCATAAAAATTTTCGTATGCGCACTGACAGTATAAAAAAAGATTGGTGAGGCAAGCATGATGCCGGAACAGGAATCGATCTTGGCGAGAATGCTTTGGAAATCATCCTGAATGGCGCATTCACCGCTTTTGAGGCAGCCATAAATTTCAAGACAGGGGGCAATTTTATAATCTCGAAGAAACACTTCTTCCACATGCGCCCCTTCGAGCTGTGCCCCGGCTACCGCCTGCTTCAAAAGTGCAGCGGTATTGCCATCATGTCTCGGGCTGCCGTAAATCGCGATAATTTTGACCATGCTCCAACCTCAATGCGGGTTAATTGCCTGAGTATCTTCTTGGCATTGCTTCTGATGGACATCGGTGATGCTTCTTGCCTGTCGCTCTCACGAAGATCGTTGCCCTGAATTTCTTTTCCCTTAGTGGCTCTTTGTCGCAAGCTTTTCGGCAGCGAGAACCATCAAGGTGATGGTGCTTTTGGACACCATTTTTTCATGGGTATCCCTGATATCAAAGACAGTCGATTGGGCTACGATAATTTGCTTTCCTTGGCTGATGATCTCTGATCTGCATTTTAACACATTGCCATAGGCGGGTTTCAAGAAATTAATTTTAAATTCAATGGTCAATATCCTGACATCATCGGCAACAAGGGTGTAGGCGGCATATCCGGCCGTATGATCAGACATGGTCGCAATCAATCCGGCATGGATAAAATTATCCTGGGTTTTGTGGTTTCTTCCTATTTTGATGGTGGATTCAAAAAGTCCAATTTCAATTTTAGATGGCTGCAAGCCGCAGAATTTTATAAATCCTCTCTGATAATCCTTTTCAAGAAATTCTCGTCTTTCCGGAGTGAGTTCATTTTGCATTACAAACCTCTATTGATAAAAAACTGTTTCAAGATTTTGAGTAAATAGGGTCAAGTAGATAGGGTCAGAGGCAATTAAAAAATCATTTATCGATTTATCAAATCTAAGTTGACCCTGACGCCATCCATGTGCGTTCCCACCGGAACCTGCTCGTCGGTAAACCCAAGCGACACTGAATGGCAATCCGTACCCATAAAGATCTCCATGTTCGAATTTTGAAAGGGAGAGAAAGTTGATGCTTCCATTCCAAGCGGATGGTCGGTCAGTTCTGCTTTTGTTTGCAGGAGCTCTCATGTACATTGGAGGCAGAAAATGCAGGGCTGCGCAACCCGCTCCTTTGACAATCAAGAGAGTATGTTCGAACACAAAGAACAAAAGCAACTTTGCCGACGAAAATAAAGTTGGCCAGGATTTGTACGGGATGGAGTTGATTATGGAAACCTTACATGATCAACATTGAGTATGGTTGCAATCATTACCCGATTTCCCGGACATTAATCCGCGAAGAACAAACCCTGCATGACGGATTATTTGACGATGTATTGCAGCCCCGGTCCGCGGATGAAGGCCAAGACTTTTTCCAATTTGTCGGAAGGTGCGCCCTTTGTTATAAGGGTTATGGGGCGTTCAACTATCGGGATAGTCGGCACATTGACCGATTCATCGATTTGCGCCTGAGTAGCTAAGGCGATGGCACCGGGAGTGCCTTTCACCCGTGGTTTTAATTCACTGTCGGAATTAAGCATAATCATCTCTGAGGCATATGCTTTACCACCAAGTATTTGTTTCTGGAAAACAAATTGGGTGCCGGGGCTCTTGGTATTCATAAACAGGACAATCGACCTGTCCGGCCCTCCAACCTCCGACCAATTCTTGGTTTTTCCGCTGAATATACTATCCAATTGTTCCTTCGAAAGGGCTGCAACCATCACATCTTTGTTGGTAATGACCTGAATGATATCCTTGCCGATAACCTGGCTTTTATATGCTTGGGAATTGGGAACTGCGTACCCAGCATTTTCCATCATGGTCATCCAGTCGGAAAAAGGAGCACCGCCTACAGCGGCTTCGACCATGCCAATGTCGAGGTCCTTGAGGGCCTGCACAGGACCACCAGCAATAATTACCAGTTTGATATCATCTGAAATACTAATTGGTTCTTGGATTCGAAAGAAAATATTCCCGGCTGCGGTGGTACCAGTTCCTATGACGACCCGTTCCGCCGCTGTCGCATTAGCTGCCCCGAAGATGCATGATGCCGCTACAGCAACCCTGAAAAACCATTTTTTCATTTTGAATGTCATTTTCTCATCCCCTCTTATGCTGATATTAAAATTTTGATATTGGTGGCGTTATCCTTTCCGCATAGCTCACTCCAAAGGCACTCTGCAGGCTCGACTACGATCCGGCAGCGTGGAGACAAATACAGGATCGACAGGATTGACATTTTACACCAATCGTCGCGAGCCTACAAGTGGCAGGCTTGCCCTAAGGCGTTGTCAAAAAAGGCTTGTAAATGGGGTCAGTGTAAATGGGGTCAGTGTCAAATCGAAAAATCATTTATCATCAAATCTAAGTTGACTCTAACGCCATTTATACGACCTGAAAGATCGGACGCGGATTGATGAGGGTAAAAGTCACACTTCATTTTGCCGTCGCCCCGTACTGACGCAGCAACTCCACGATGTCTCGGTGGCCTTGACTGGAAGCGACGGATAACGCACTGTCGCCGTAAATGTTTTTGATATTGACCTCGGCCCCCTTGGTAAGAAGCAACTTCACGACATCCCGGCGGTCAGCTTGGGAAGCAGCTATCAATGCGGTTAGGCCGTAATCTGTTTTGGCATTAATGTCGGCCCCTTTGGCAAGCAGCAACTCGACAACATCTGTGTTGGCTTCCTGAGATGCCTCAATCAAAGCGGTCATCCCCTCGTTGTCCTTGGAATTAACGTCGACTCCTCTGGCGAGGTAGCTGGTAACGGCAGACAGGTCGCCAACTCGTGCAGCATAACATAAATCAGCCGGTATTGCTAATTGTCCGTAGTCGCGGAGTAATACCTTTATTTCCGTAGAGGAAGTAATTTGCAAAGCAGTTTCGCCGTTATTGTTCTTGGCACCGACGTCGGCACCCCGGGCAAGCAGCAGCTCGACTATATCCTTATAGCCGTCCGCAGAGGCCAGCATCAAAGCGGTTATCCCGCTTTTATCCCTAGCATTTACATCAACCCCTCTATCAAGAAGGTTTTTTACCTCGGGCAGATTGCCATAAGCCGCTGCTTCTAATAAATCGAGGGGCGAGGAGGGGGACTTTTTCTCACACCCAGCAGTTGCCCACAAAGCAATGACCAAGAGTAATATGGAAAGAATTCTCATCTTGCTACCTATCTGCGTGGATCATATGATTTTCTCGCCTCAATGTTCCGAGGAAAATTATTCAGATATCCATGGAGAGAAATACATCAACCACGCCTGGATCGAACATGGTTCCTCGCTTTTCCCGCATAAAGCTCAGGACATTTTCCTTGACCCATCCATCGCGGTACGGACGCTGGCTGATGAGGGCATCATATACATCAGCCACACAAAGAATTCTGGCACCTATATCGATATCTTCGCCGGATAATCCCTCTGGATAGCCTTTGCCGTCAAAATGTTCGTGATGTTGTACTATCAGCGGGAGAATGTCCTTGTAGACCTGGATCGGCTCTAGAATCTTGCCGCCGAGAGTCGGATGCGTTTTTATCGTGTCGTATTCTTCTTCGCTGAGTTTGCCAGGCTTGTCCAATATGACGATAGGTATACCGATTTTGCCGATGTCGTGCAACAATCCGGCGCGAAACAGTGATTCCAGACGCTCCTTGCTCCAATCCATCGCCTCACCGATTTTTACCGCCAATTCCGCTACCCTCTCCGAATGCCCCGCCGTCCACTTGCTTTTGGCATCAACGGTTCGGGCCAGAGCCTCGACTGTGCCAATCGACAGCCGTTCAAGATCGGAAACCAGACGAGCGTTGGCCAGAGCTATACCTAATTGGTCAGCAAGTTGTCGGGCCTGACCGATTTGTTCCACCGAATTCTGTCCATCCGAAGTGTTAAATTCCAGGATCAAGGCTCCGATGACCTGCCGTTCTCTATCCAGCGGCAGAAAGAGAAAAGAATCACTGGTGCCTCTGCCCGTCAGAAAACGGGGTAGAGTAATATCGCGGCTCAATACCTCGAACGACTCTCCGGTAAAAAGCATTTCTTGTTCTTCCCTGCTTAACAGGACATATTCTTCTGCGATATCATTGTGGTGACCCCCCGTGAGAATAGTCAACCGCAGCCGATGCAAATCCCCCGGCGTGCGTTGTGCCAGCATGATCAAATGGTCGGAGAAGAATTCCGAAATCATGCGCAAAGACAGGGGAATAATCACAGAAGAATCCAGGCTGGAGAGAATGGAACGGTCAATCTCGTCGATAAGGGCCAGGGTCTTGAACTGTTTGTTCAATTGGCTGGTCATGGAGTTGAAGCTCTCGGCAAGTTGCTCGAATTCATCGCCGCTGTCGATTTCCACCCGACTGTTGAAATCCTTGTTCCCGACCCGTTCGGTTCCCTGTTGGAGTATTGCCAGGGGGGTCAGCGTTTTCCGAATGAAAAACAGTGAAAGGAAAAGAATGCTCCACAGCACGAGAATGATGATCAGGGAAAATGTTCGTTTGAACTGAAGCGCAGAACCGAGCATGTTGGTACGAGTACCACTGAGGATGATAGTCCAGGTCTGAGCTTCAAATTGGGACTTAAGAAAGAGTGCCCAGCCGCTGGCCAGGTAAGTTTCACCATCTTTCTGGTACTCGAAGCGCAAGTAATTACGGTTATCCGATCGGCTGGCCATGGCCGGCAGCGCAGGACCAGGAGAGATCTGTGTTGCCGTGATCAGCTGACCTTTTTCGTCATAAACCGCCAATTCGGTCATGGAAGGAAGCATGGAATTTACCCCGACCCCCCATAAAAAAGAGGATTCGGGTTGGGCGACAAAAAGACATTGGCTACCGGCAACCGTAAACGGTACAAGAAGAAACACGGTTCTGCTCGAAGTCTCTGTTTTTCTGGTGTAAATAGTGGACCTTCCCTGTCGTTGCAGCAAGTGATCAAAGAGAGCAACATCGGGTTCCAGGTCGATGCGGCCAGAAAGTGTTTCAAGACCGGATCCGGTTTTGTACAACCCCAGTCCGACAAACAGGGGAGTAACTTGATCGTGCAGTGTGTTAGAGGCGTCCACAGGACTTTGCCCGCCGGCGAGATGTGCGGCATAAATCTGGATAAGGTTGTTCATATGGACGAGACGATCCATAAGAGCCATGCCGAAGACTCGGCAGTCCTTTTCCATACGGAGCGTACTCTGTTCGTATAACTGATTTTCGACCCTCTGGAAGGAGTATCCGATCAAGATGGCAAGAGGTAAAAAAGCACAACCAAGGAACAAGATGAAAAAACGACGGGCGATTCTGCTTTTAAAAAAAGAAATTCCGATCTGCATAGTTCTCAGTAGTTTGCCACAAGACCAAAGTAGGCGCCGTCATTGACGCGAACGATGTCATCTTGACTGGCCTTGGCAGTGAAGGGGGCGACGCTCTTACCATCCTTCCCCATAGAATAAAGATCAAAATCGGTATTGACCGGATGTAACGATTTGTCTTTGCGGATCTTCACCTTCGCAGGCACATTGCTCATGGGGTAATAGACATAGGGATTGCCCCAGGGATCGACAGGGTTGCCAAGTCCAGCCTCAACCAGAGTGTCCGGAAAACGGCTATAATCAGCCTGGAAGGAGTATGCGGCAAGTTCAACCACCCTTAGGTAGGCAATAACCTTAGATAATTTAGCAGTTTCGATATATCCGAGATAATTAGGTGTAGCGATGGCAGCCAAGGTTCCGATAATGGCAACAACGACCATCAGCTCAATAAGAGTAAACCCTTGGTGGCCGATGTTTCTCAATAACTTCAAATATTCAGCCATACGCATTTTGATGGAGCAACTTACGAGAGACCTACGATTTAGTCTTCATCTCGACCCGAATACCACTTGGAATGCGGTTTGAGGGGCAGTACCGGCAACCTGGCCGGAAGAATTATGACTAAATTTGCCAAGAATCACTATGAAATGAGGATAGGAGTAATGCCGTCCGATAGGACACTGTGCTGCCAGCAATTATTATGCTCATTCATTGGTAAGCAGCAATCTTTGTGCCAGTTTTTCCCCACAAGCAATAACTGAAACCATCATTCTGATATTATTTCATCAATTTATAAATCTAGGCTTTTTCGGTTGCCATTAATCGGCAAAGGCAGTGGTCATATTTGGCCACGTGGCCATATATGACCACTTTGATGGCGGCCAGGTAAAATTTAGTATAAGTGGGGTCAGAATAAAATTAACAAATCATTTATCATCAAATCTAAGTTGACTCTGGCTCCATTTATAATAAAGCAAATTTTCACTTTTTTGAAAGCAGAGACTAACCAAAGGAAGGTTGCCTCAGAGTAAATCTCAATTTTTTTGAGGTTTACTCTGGCAATAGTAACCTCAAGAATTTTCACGGAATGACGTACGCAAAAGAATCTGGAAAAATCTTCTGTAAGACCAATCAGTCAAAATCTATAGGAGAGATTTGGAGTTCTTAAAATAAATTTCTTTCTTTTTTAAGAGTTATATTTTTTGTTTAGAGCGAACGGGCAGCAGGCTTCCATGGAACAAAGGTGGAAAAGGCCACCAGCAGGCCGACCACAACCAGCAGACAGCCGGTCCATTGTATTGCCGACAATCGTTCATCAAGGACTATGCGCGCGGTGATTAATCCCGCCACCGGCACCAGGAGCGACCATGGCGCAACGCGGTTGGCCGGATGCCGGGAAAGCAGGTAACTCCATGCGCCGTAGCCAAAGATCGTGGCACCGAAGGCAAGATAGGCCACTGAAAACAGTGAAACACCATTCAGATGGGTGAAAGCGCGAACAATTCTGTCCGGGGTTTCAATCAGGTATGAAAGGAGAAGCAGGGGAGCCGGCGGTACCAGGGCCGACCAAACCACCAGGCTCAGCATATCGAGTTTCTTGCCTTGAGAGGCGGCAAATGCCGATGCTTTCCTTACAACGATGTTTGACATCCCCCAGCATGCGGCAGCTGCAAGTGTAAGTATGAGTGCCCCTGGAGTTATTTCGCTTGCCTTGCCGGAGACACATCCCACAAGATACAGACCGATGGCTGCCAAGCCAAGTCCGGCAAGCTGCCTGAGGGTAACGGATTCCCTGAGCAGCGTGACGGCAAAGAGAAGGGTGAAAAAAGCCTGCGCCTGCAGAACAACCGAGGCTATCCCCGCAGGCATGCCGATGTGCATCGCGTAAAAAAGACAGCCGAACTGTCCAACCCCGACGGACAGGCCGTAAGCCAGCAAGTAGCGGAAGCTTACCGCCGGCATTTTCACGAAAAAAACAGCTGGAAATGCAGCCAGGAGAAAACGGAGTGATACCAGAAGCATCGGGGGGATTCCGTCAAGGCCAAGGCGGATTACTGTGAAGTTTGCCCCCCAAATTGTTACCACGAGAAGGGCAATTGTTATATCTTTACGGTTCATTGCCGTTGATGTGAGTGTTTGTTTGAATAATAGTTTCTACGTCCTGATTTCTCAGTGAATCGCCTTCTAAAATAAGAAGTATAGTTCTCTCGAATGGAATCTATCTCCAGGCCTTCGTAAGAGATTTACAAGGTAGGGGCTTTTGATTCTTTGATAGCGATATTTAAAATACTTCTCATTCTGTCAAGTGCAACTTTAATTCTTGAGTTCTTCGAATGCCGGGATGAGCAAATATATCAATCCCGCGTTCGCGGAAAAAACTGTTCCGCCTATATGATCAAAATGTGGTTCGGTATTTATAACTAAACTGTTGTTGTCTTGGTTAATGCCCGTGGAATAGCCAAAGATGGTTTGTGCTGAGAGGTAGTTTGAGCCAGTATCTATAATCAGCGTCGAATGACCTCCGATTACAAAACCTGAGCTGACAGCCCATGGAGTTTCCTCAGAAAAGCCTGTTATTCCATAGCAGGATTTCGAGATTTTCATATGTGTTTTGTAGTGGAATTGTTGTTATTTTACGGCTAGCTTGAAAATCACGGGCTTATCTGAATTGTTGGAATGCTATATGATGTCGCCCGAATTCGCGCAGAACTCTTTTCACAAACAGTCGCTGCCCTTATTTTCACATCTCTTTAAGATGTTCAAATTTTGTAAGCCAGTTATTAAAATGAGGGCATTTTGTTCGTATCACTTCGATTCCTATGGCTTCAGAAATCATTTTTCCCATGGCAATCTTTCGGTATCCATTCTTTAACGCTTCAATTCGTTTTGAAGGTGTATTTGCCGGATCGTCATTTATTTCTTCCGGGCTATCATAGTTTGCAATTATTTGCCGAACCAGCGAAACATCTATCTCAGTCTTTTCTGCCAAAATATCAGCATTGCTGAAAAGTAACGCCTCAAATTCATGCATTTCGATATATGAGACAAAGCGATTTTCTGAATCACAGTCGGAAAAAGACTGCACGATCTTAATATGGGTTGCGTCCTCAAGTAATTTTGCTTTTTCAATTGCTGTAAGCGTAACCCCATGTTGTATCTGCCGCAGAATTTCCGATTTCCCCGGCCACTTTGAATCGATTCTAAAATAATCGAACATTGTGGAGATATACGTGTCATTACGTTGCCTGAGAAAATTGCCAATATCATTCTTAGCCCTTTCAAAACGAATGTCGCCTCCTTTATGGCCGGGCTTCCCTAATAATGCCGGACGTAAATATATTCTCTTATGTGCCATATAAGGTGCCAGTACATCGCGCACGAAGGTCTGTTCCGTTTGCCCTTCCACAACGATATAGATATCAATACTATTCATGAGCAGGTCCTCCGGTGAAGATGTTTTTTCGCCAGAGGTCTCCCAGTGAATAATCATTAAGCCAGGAAGAAAGTTCATTTATATTCAGTCTGTTAAAGACCGATGCCCCTTTTTCTCTATTCACGACAATAATATCTTCCGGTTCAAAATAATCGACGAGAGCAGGAGACTGTGTTGATACGATAAGTTGTGTTTCTCTGGATGTGGCCTCAATCAACTCAGCCAGAATCTCGACGGCATATGGATGTAACCCTAATTCCGGCTCATCGATAATAATGGTTGATGGAGGATCAGGTTGAAGCAAAGCCGTTGCCAAACAGATAAAGCGAAGCGTACCATCGGACAGATGATATGGTTTAAGTGGATAGTCTGAGCCCTTCTGTTTCCAGCGGAGACGGACCTTTTCATTGTTGTTCGGTTTCAGAATAAAATCGTCGAAGAACGGAGCCACCAAACGAACCGTATCAACGATTTGGTTATAAGTACTCTTTTCTTTAGTCTTCAAATCAAGCAGAAACGGGGCAATGTTAGCCGCATCAAATCGTAAATAGTCACTATCGTCAATTGTTTCATAACGTCGCATAGGAGCAAGTTTGCTCGTGTCGTGAAAATGATATATCTTCCATGAAGAAATAGCTTCATAGACATAGGAGCCAACGCTACGGCCTCCAGCCGCACCACTTTTTCCCTTATCTCTCAGTAATTCAGGCGTTGAGTGCCCACTTCCCAAGTCCCACCATCCAGTATGGCCCCCCTCATAGTACCTTGCCTCATCTTTGAAGATAAATGTTTCATCAGCAGTAGGAGCGAGCTTGAAGCGGTATCCATTAGGGCCGAATCTTGTTTCTACCTCTATATGGTCCGTTATCTTTGGGCCATTAAACAGGAAATCATCACTGCCACCACCATCAGCGATATATGCCTGCAAATTTGCGCTGGATAGACCCGGTAAGGATAATTTCATCATGGCCCGCAGCATACGAAAAAAATCGATAAAGTTGCTTTTTCCAGCGCCGTTTCCACCAATGAGGACGTTCAAGTGTTTGAGTTCAAAATTTTCTAACGCTCGAATCGACTTGAAGCCTTTTATCGTTAGTTTATCTAGTGCTTGTGCCATGTTTATATTGTTTCTCCACGTGAACGGGGGCATCACCGGCGGCTGTAAGCCGTCCTGTGGATGCGATGGTTAGCCGATCCTTGTTGTTTTTCCCTGCATTTCGTTTTCTTCATAAAGGCTGTAGTCAGTTGAAGCAAACTTCATTCTCACAACCGGTATGCGTCGAGCTGGCGCATAATTCTTCAACCAAAAAGCTATCCAGTCCAGGTTATTATCGCTGTACCTCGCTCCTAGCAGTACTCTTCTGATTGCTTTGTTGTTGAATAGTAAATAGGGTCGGAGTCAAATTAGAAAATCATTTATCATCAAATATAAGTTGACTCTGACCCCATTTATACCATGTGGCATGGCCATGCCTTGCTGCAGGCAATGTGCGAAGGCTATTCTCTGCGCGATGAAGGAATTTTATCTCCATCTGGTTTTGGGTAAAGGGCATCGCTATATCAAGACATTACCGTGGTCCGCCCCATCTGGTACCGGGAATTTCGGGAACAATGCTTGCTCTAACGAACCTTCCTTAGTCTTCCTTCATTATTTTGATTGTTCTCTCATCGAGGCATGACCGCAAAAAGCAGTTCATAGGTTTCTGTTGATCTGTCTGATAAAATTCCAACATGTAATTATTAAATTCCAACTGGCGTTTTGCAGGAAGATTGATGGCTGGGTATCCTTCGCTTAGCAAAAGTCCATTCATCATAAACCGTCCCATGCGTTTGTTCACATCATAAAAGAATTGACCTCTCGCCATGGTGAGGAAGACATGGATGGCCCGGTCATAAATGTCAACAATTTGTGGTATTTCATTGATGAGAGACTCAAACAATAACGGAAGATCCTCGGAGCTCGGCGGCATATAATCGGTTCCGGCAATAGTAACCGACCCGGTGCGAAACTTGCCCCAGGCAAGTGCTTCGTTTTTACCGGCTATTGCGTGCAATTCACAAGCCCTCTGCGCAGATATGGAGAAGTCCCCTTGCTCCACCCATCGAAAAAGAGTGCGCCAGGCATTTGCCTGATTCAAGGCTATTTCTTGATCGGTAACTTTATGACCCCCGACAGTTATGCCATCTAGCAACGTCTGAATTTCCGGCAGGGTGAAAAGTATACCTTCAAGATTTACCGCATCGTAAACCAGTTCAGAGAGTTGACGTTTTGCCAACATCAATGATCGCTCTTTGTTTGGTGGCATATGCCATACTGTATCTTGTGTCACTCGCATTTCTCCTTAAAGCGTTTCCCTTTTCAATTCTTGGAATCAATTAATCAAAAAAGACAATCTCGTAAAAAGCCCAAATAGTTGCATGAGCAACACTATAACGCAACAATTTACGAGGCTGAACCGTCAGCGAGCGAGGTTTTTCGATGGGCAAAAAAGGACTGAATTATTTTTTTACCTTCTTTGGTCTGCCTGGTCCTTTGTTGGACAAACGAATACCAAGCTTTTTTGATATTTTCTTCTGGAATTTGTCTCCACCGGTCACTTGCCCACGCTGCAAGGCATCACGAATCAATTTTAGCTCGTAATCAACAATGGTATCATAAACATATGTCTTCCATGCCGCTTGTCTTTCAGATCCATTTTTCCCAAGGGATTTATAACAAGGAGGCTGATCGACAACGGGATCGCTCTTGCCATTAGCCAGACAATTGAAACTTGACCACTTGTAGTCCGCTGGGTTTACCACCACGCTTGCACGTACAGGATTTAGTTCGATATACCGACAGCAGGCCGGCAAATATTCTGAAATAGAAACGATGCTTGATTTGAACCGACCTTCCCATAAACTGCCGGTACGCTTTTCAAGCTTGTTGACATATCTCGTTTGGCGCCCTGCCACTCGCTTCATGAGTTGAGAAAGCTTTTCAGGATTATCTCCGGGATCAATTATCAGGTGAACATGGTTTGTCATCAGGCAATAAGCGAATATCTTGCAACCAAACTCCTGTTTGAAGAAAATGAGATTTTCCCTGTAATAGTTGAAGTTGTCTTCTCCGACAAATACCGTTTGTCGATTGTGTCCTCTTTGAACG
This sequence comes from Desulfobulbales bacterium, assembly GCA_038211245.1. Taxonomy (GTDB): domain Bacteria; phylum Desulfobacterota; class Desulfobulbia; order Desulfobulbales; family Desulfocapsaceae; genus Desulforhopalus_A. Next base: position 12,207 of record JBBQVT010000121.1, read on the forward strand.
ACATGGTGAGGAGTGTTTGGCATTAGTATTCGTGCTGATCTTGGCATAATTCAACAATACGATTAATTATAGGAAAAACAAGGAAAATAAATCTGTCCCCTTTTTTGG
>JBBQVT010000122.1:0-12112 GCA_038211245.1 Desulfobulbales bacterium
ACCATCACCCATTATATCCCGATGGAGACAGGGAATTCGCAACAGGATCAGGCAGATCGGTGTCTGTCCTGCGCCTCATGCCGTGACTGCCATCTCTGCGAAACAATCTGTCCGACCGGGGCAATCAGCCGTCGCGACATCGTCATCTCGGCGGGTGATGACAATTATTCCCTGGCAACGAGCTATGAATATGTGTCGGATGATAATAAGTGTATTGCTTGCGGCTTCTGCGCCGATACGTGTCCCTGCGGAATCTGGACGATGAATGCTTTTTAAGCAGGCTAAAGATAAAGGAAGAAAAAGAGTGGGAAAAGCGCTTCAACCGGTGAGTTGCAGCGCTCTTTTTATCGAATCATCGGCGAATAAGACGGATACTCACATCATATCTGGCGGTATCGATATCAAGAGGCAGAAGACTGGCATCAGGCACCATTATTGTGAGCACCCTTCCTTTGCGTGGATCACTGCCCTGCTTAGTGCGCCTTTCCCGCCCGGATGGTCCGGCAATTCCCTTGCGAGGAGGGCGGACATGCAAGAGCTGGGCTTCTAGAAAATTGCTGCCTTTGGGCGGTAATTTCTGAGTCTGCTGCGGCAGGGGGGGAATGGAACCGATAATAATTTCCATATTCTACACTCCTTTTAGTACCTTAGAAATTCATTTCTTGTTTTTTAAGAATGAATTTCGTGAAGGTGCTTATCCCCCTTGTGGGGGCTTGCGACGGTTCCGGCAGTAGTACCTGATGTCAACAAAAACATCAAGCACAGTTAAATACCAGGCAGTCATAAGCGACTACCCGGGCCAAATTTATAGCCATGACCGATCCGCTGAAAAAAATCCTCGAACCTATCAAGGAACTGCAGAATATTCGCGGTGTCGATCTACCCATCGGCCTGGAATTTCTCCAACTCGTTGTCACCGGCCCACCTGGTGCTGGAAAATCCTATTATATTGAACAAATAGGTGGATGGCCAAATGAAGGTTATCTCGATTTAACGCAAAGAAATTGGTGGAAAGATCAATCTCTGATCTTTCGCCCAAGAGAAGTGCATCTGGGCTTGCCCTTTCAGGGGATCGGAGAAGCACTGACGGTTTTCGACCAGGAATGGTTAAACTCTCCCCTGCCCCCGGCAATTGAATACCCGAGGATCAAAATTCCGCCGGCCAAGAGTCATTTTTTCCAAACTGATTGGCGCAATAGATATATTTTTGAATTTCTTATCCCCAGTCCCTCAACCATTTATGCGCAACGCCTGGAAAGGCAAAGCCAAGGATATTTTCCCGTAGACGACAACCTCAACCTGGAAATGGTCAGACAACAAGTTGCGGTCTACAGGGAAGTAGCGCTTTATCTGCACCGTGCCGGCCTCAATGTCTATGTGCGAAAGAGCCTTGACAATCCACCGATGATCATCGCCGAGAAGGGCGTTGCCAGCGTACCTCGCTGGACACTTGACAAAACTCCCCGTAGGCCGAGTCTGAGAACTGTGGCCGGCTGGAAATGGCTGGCTCTCAATCGTTACCCGATTCGCTGGATCACCCTCGGCAGCCAGCCGCAAAATCTTGAGAATGCCGGGCGCATCGCCCACGACGGCAAAAGTTTCGAGCTGCTTCTCGGCGATACCCGCTTACGTTTCCAACCGGAGATTCCTATCGGCAGCAAAAAAAACACCGGCCGGAAAAACTGGATCATCAATACCCACCAGGGCTGTTCGCACAGGACCATCAGTGGCTTTCTCCGCATCCGGGTCGGTGAAACAATTGTTATCGGCCGAAACCATAAGGAGTTTTGTCAGCTCTTTCAGCTGGCCGAAAATGTTGCCGAAAAACACGTCAGCATTACCAACCGGAAAGGCGATCTTATCCTCACTCCTTTGGTTAGCGACCAGCCAACCCAGGTGCAAAGACTTGACGATCTCGATTATCGAGAGCAGTTGGAACGTGGGCGACACAAGGCCTTGCTGGAAATCAGCAGACTCTATGGCCAAACACTCCGTCCTCTGGCGCCGGAGAAGGCACTTGCTACTCTCAGAGAGGTTAATGCTCTGCTTGGCGAAGAGCAGTACCGTCCCAAGAATCAACAGGGAAGACCGGGTGGACTTGTGGAAATTCCCGCCGATGCAACCCCGGTGATCGTCGGGGACCTGCATGCCCAGGTAAACAACCTCCTCAAGATACTCAGTGAAAGTTGCCTGCTTGATTGCCTGAGAATGAAAAACGCCGCCCTCATTATTCTCGGCGATGCCGTGCATTCGGAAATGATCCATGAAACCGCTAGATTTGATACCTCAATGCTCATCATGGATCTGATTTTTCGGTTGAAACTTGTCTTTCCCGGCAATGTTTTCTATATCCGGGGCAACCATGACAGCTTCGACCCGGAAATCACTAAAAATGGAGTGCAACAAGGTGTTTTGTGGCGGGAGGCCCTTCAGAAACAGCGCGGCGATGCCTACGTCCAGGAGATGCAAAACTTTTATGATTCGCTGCCCTACGTAATCCTCTCCGACAGCTTTATTGCCTGCCATGCCGGACCGCCGCAGGAAACGATCAGTAGAGATGATCTTATCAATATCGCCGGCAACCCGAACCTGGCTATTGAACTTGTCACCACGCGCATGCAACTGCCAAACCACTTGGGCGGATACACCAAGGGCGACGTCAAGAGGCTGAGAAAAGGACTGGAAATGCTGCCAAAAACCCGGGTAATCGTCGGCCACACCCCCATGGATCCCTTTGGCAGCTCTTGGCTACATGCCGGGTCGATAAAGAATCATCACATCGTCTACAGCGCCCATACCGAGGGACCAAGCATCATCATTCGCACCGGGGATACCTTTAATCCAATTAGTTTCCCGGCAGAGCCATTGATCGATATCATCAATGATCTTTAGCACCAGGTCACGATAAATGGTGATACGATGTTCAGTCTGCAAACTTCAGGTTACTCGTCGTTCGACCGTAGTGGATGTTTGTTCAAACGAAAATCTCCCTAACGCGAATTCCCAGGCCAGTACAAAAAGAAACGGTAGATACTCTAGCACCATCAGCCACACGGTTTCCTCCCACACGCCAGTTTGCCGATGCCGGTACACCACAAGATTGCTCAAATTGGAAAGGCCGAGAAGAATGAACACCGAGGCTGACCACCGGAGGACCAGCAGTGCCGCAAGCCAGGTGAGATACCAGGGATGGATAACCGGTGAAAAGAGTGCAAAGAAAAAAAAGGAAAGGAATACTTTTTCGAGAATCGATCTCCTCATGAAAAAGATGAAGACCAGACAACAGGCGAACATAGCAGCGCTGGCCAGATGTGCGGCGGCATTTGAGCCCAGTATTCGCCATATAAGGCTGTAAAGCAAACCGTTGAAGGAGAACGTAGAACTAAAGACCGAAAGGGATTCGAGGATCCCCCCTGAAGATGGGTTCCAATAGAAAAGATAACCAACTATCAAAATGAGGAGCGGGATTCCGGGAATCCAGGCCCACTCAAACTTACGGCCCTTTCTGCACAACAAGGGAAGAAGAAAGAGAGGATATAATTTTGCAAGCCCCCCCAAGCCCAGCGAAATTGCGGATTGAACTTTTTTGGAGGCGTACAGAAAATTCAAAAAGAGAAGGACAAACGGAATGCCCAAGGCGTCGATATGACCATCCAAAGCGAAGTACATGATCGGCAACGGAGACCAGGCATAGAGAATTATTGCCTCAGCGTTGATGCTGAAACGAGTCAATAACTTCAGTAGTAACATGATCGTTCCGAGATCGCACAAGATGAGCAGAAACTTGAGCCCTGATATCGATTCACCAAATACCAGATGAGATACGAGAAATAATCCCTGGGCCAAAGGCGGATAGATTGTTCTCATCTCCGGGAAATTGATTTTCGCCGGCAGATCAACGCTGTGCAGGGGAGCAAATATCGGATTGGACGGGGCATACTGGAAAGGATTGAAACCAGATGCAGCAACCTTTCCATCCCAAATATAGCGGTAGATATCATCGGTTGCGACAGGATCATGTGGAAGTAGAGTCAGTCGAAAAAGTAGAGCGAAACCGATAATCAACCAAAGCCGATGCGCATCACCATCCACATATCGTCCCACTTGTCTTTTTGCATAAACGATATAGGCGAGAAGACTGTATGCAATTGCGTTCACGACAATAAACATCGCGATATCGGTCAATAAATCGGTTGTTAAGAAAAAGGTCAGGTACAACCCTTCAAGAATAACGCCGAAGAAAATGATCTGACGGATGGACATCTAGACCTCAACCAAAAGATATTTAAAGATGGGGTAGAGAATCTTCACGGATGCTTTCACGGTGCCGCCCAAGTCCCCGTCACTTTTGATGTTCCGATGCGTTTGCGATAACAGACGGGTACCTCTGTGCTCTTAAGCTTGAGTTTGGCGGCCTTGATCTGCATCTCGACAGTCCATCCAAAGGTCGGGTCACGCATCGCCATCCGCTGCAAGACATCGACCCTGACTGCCCGGAATGGTCCGAGATCGGTAAACCGATACCCCCAAAAAAGACGAATAAGCGTGCAAGCAAGCCAATTGCCAAACAAGGCTTGCGGCAACAAGGCCCCCTTTTCTCGTCTGCCGATCATCCTCGAGCCGATGACCATATCGTACCCCTGTTCAATGATTGGCCTGACAATCTCCGGGAGATCTTCCGGGTAGTCGCTGAAATCTCCATCAAGGAACACGATGATGTCTGCTCGATAATCGACCGCATGGTGTATTCCTGTTAAACAAGTATAACCATAGCCTTTTTTGGATTAAAAGAGCACGATGGCACCCGAATCCCGTGCAACAGCTGCAGTGCGGTCGGTCGATCCGTTGTCTACTACAATGATCTCCGCAACCAGCGGGCGAGGAATTGCCTGGATGACTAGACCAATAGAAGATTCCTCGTTGAGCGCGGGAATGACAACGGCAAGCCGAGTGTCGGCAGTGGGTTTATGGTCCGGTGCAACAGTCTTGAACTGGCTTCTTTCGTTCATGTGCATCCTCCCAAGGTATCGCTTGTTTTATCCGTTTTACTCAGCGGCATTGACAGTCCAGTCATAATCATACCGGAGGCCCTTGTCGTACGAACGTACTGTGTTTGCCAGATTGCCTTCGAAGAGATATTGCAAGAGGTGGCGAATCACCCCCTGTTCGGAGTCGCCAAAATCTCCTTGGAACCAATTGTAGATGCTTGAGACCTGTAGCTTACCATCCACCATCTTTGCCCCACGGGGGTGATTGATATAATCGGTTGCCCCTTTCACAAGGAGTTGTTCCATGTTGGCGGCGGTATAGGCTGTTGGCTGGAGATTGGGACAGCCAAGGCTGGCGCAGTTCAGGGCGTAGTGAAGTCGGTTATCCCGATATATTGGTCTTATAATCCGATGTTCGATGTCGTTCAGGCTGAGTTGCTCGCCTTCAATTTTTAAGAGTCTAGCATCCCATGGTCCTTTATTGAACAGCCCCGGCGAGATACCGATGTCCATGATGCTTTTTACCGGAAAATGATCGAGAATGACTTGTACGGTAAGAGCGTTGTACACGTTGACCCAAAAGGCTTTCTGCTCGTTTTGGTTCAAAGAAGTAACGCTGGTTTTTTCAAGTTGTTCCAGATAATTTTTCAGTATCTGCCGATCGGCTGCTGAGACAGCTGCATACCTGAAGCGATTTATCCCTGAGGGATGGTTGGTAACCAGATACTTTTTCAGCAACATGTCCCAGGAATTGTGGTCAATGGTCTGGGTGCTTTTCAATGAATTGGCCTGCCAGCGTGGCCAAAGGTCGGGTGACGGGGCAGCAGCGGCAGGGTGCAGCCACAAACTTATACTGACAAGGACGATGGCAAACAGAGAACATTTGAACGATCCCAGCAACCGCATGGTATTCAAGGGAATACGATATTTGGATGGGTCAAGAAAAAGCCCAACACTTTCGCCGCTGGAACGAACAGCGTGGCCTGGATCTCTCTTAAAAAGAACTCGAAGAAGGATAGTTCTGATCCTCTTGAGATACCTCCAGACTGAAAGTTGGGATAAGGGTCGTTGTGAAATTTCATTTTCCATCAGATAATCCTCCTGGGACTCATTTCGGTTTGCAAATCTGGCGATTATTCAGTGATTCTTATCCGTTTTGGTTAAATCTAATTCCGATGCCGCTTCAAGCTCGACGAACCAGTACAAATCCCTCCACAGCGGTCGAATGAGCCGTGCTGGGAATGGTCGCTATTGACCGGTCTCTTCCAGTATGGATTGTAATACATTGGCCTTGCTGCGACCTGTCACCAGAAACACCACCAAAGCTGCCTGATTGAGCAACGGCGCAGTCAAGGTTACCAGGCTGAATGGTTCATGAGCGCGTCGTGTATAACAGCGGTCCAATGAACATCTTCATACAAAGCCTCAGAACCCGGTAACAGCGAGGCCGTATGGCCGTCCTCGCCCAAACCGAGGAAGACCAGATCAAACTGGGGCGGTTGTTCACCGAAAAAACGACGCAATTCAGCCGCATAATCTTCAGTCGCTTGGTGGGGCGAATGATCACAGAGGATGGGGTGCAGTTGTTCCGGTCGCAACTGTAATTGATCCAGCTAAAGTCCGAGCCCTGTTTCTCCATGAAAATATTCATGAAATAACCGCAAATCACTCCATTCAGGATTGTTCTGAAACGGGCTCTTCTCTGGTAGTGCGGCGATTCGTCCCTCGCTGTCCCGGCGGAAAATGTTGATCAAGTTTTCAGAAACTCGATTGACTACCTCTTGCAAATTCAAGGTTTCATCTTCCACCCCAGGAATTGTTACCGTGAAGTTAGACCCAAGGTAGCGATGGAACTTAGACAAGGCTTGGAGGATGGAATAATTGATCGGCATGGAAATAATATCGATGCCCGCAAATGCCGCCAATTCCGGTTTCGACCTTGTTTTCGTGTTTCAGGAGGTGGAATCTGGTCGCCGTCCAGCCAACGGCCCACATCAAAATGGAAAAATTGCTTGCACCAGATCATGCCGGCCATAGCCTGACGAAAAATGAGGGCGTCTTCACGATTGGCTCCTGGAACCAGATCGCGGTAAAAGGAATCGGCATCCTCAAGACGATGGGTGAAAGTATCCTCAACCCCAACAAAAGGAGCATCAACAGCGTGTTTGGTTAACAACAGCTCGATGGTAACTTCTTTCCCGGAGTCACAGGTGATTTCATGCCAGGCAGCAAATTTAGTACCTGTTTGGTATGGGTTGGCCGTATTTTGTTCACCATGAATAACCATCCTATGAAAAGAATCTTTGACATATGGCGAGGGGTTGGATGTGCCAAAAAGCCGCTCCATATTGCTTTCGTTCTCTGTGAAAACGATTTTTGCCTGTTGCCTGCCATACAGGAAGTAGCGTCCAAGGGTATTGTGATGTGCTTCCACCGCCCAGGCTTCCTTACCAGGTTCGAGGATGCGTAGCTCGGGTTTTCTCCCTTATTGTCCTCACCCCATGACCAGGTATTCCGGAACCAAAGGGAGGGGAGGACATGTAATGTCGCGGTATCCGGCCCCCGATTGCTGACTTTTATACGGGCAAAGATGCTTTCTGGAGTTTCCTTGGCATAGGTGATTTCCACGTCCCAGTAGCGATTTTCAGCGAAAACATTCGTATCGATGATGCCAAACGACGGATCGATGCGTGATCGCCGTCTATTTTCCTCCACAAGAGAGGAATAGGGAAAAGTCTCCTGCGGATAATTGTAGAGATAGCGCATGAAGCTGTGACTGGGAGTGGCATCCAGGTAGAAAAAACACTCCTTCACGTCTTCCCCGTGATTGCCTTGATTTCCTGTGAGTCCGAACATGCGCTCCTTAAGGATAGGGTCACGCCCATTCCAAAGCGATAGAGCCAGGCACAAACGCTGTTCCACGTCACAGATGCCCCCCATGCCATCTTCATTCCAGCGGTAGGCACGGGAACAGGCCTGATCGTAATCAAAATATTCCCATGCCACACCGTCATGGCTGTAATCCTCCCGTACTGTCCCCCATGCTCTTTCGCTTAAATATGTAAAGTTCTTTACCGGCATTGACATAAACGAGGGTGCCAGCCAGCATACCTATCTGCGATACCCAGAAAAAAGTGGGCAAGCGCATCCGGGTAAGCCCCATTAGCAGATTGATCACAAAAAATGGGAAAATCGGCACTAAGCGCAGGGAAAAAAGGTAAAAGGCCCTTCCTTTTCAATACCATTGTTGATGGTGACCAACTTATCGCCGAACTTGTTCTGAACCAAGTCCCGCAACAAAAAACGGGAGCCCAAGCACGCCAGGGTGGCGCCGATGGTGCTGGCAAAAGAAACCGCCAGTGTGCCGACCACTAAACCGAACAAACCGCCTCCAGCCAGGGTGAGCACAGCTGCTCCTGGCAGCGACAGGGCTGTGACCGCAATATAAATTCCCATGTACGTTGCAATAACAAGGACGCGGTTCTCCAGATAGAGCGATTGAAATTTCTCTTGGGACGCCTTGATATATTCGAGAGAAAGATACTGTCCCAGATCGAAATAGCGGAAGATAATAATCCCCAAAACGATGATACAGGCAATGACGATTTTCTGAATAATTTTGCTGCTCTTATCCTCTGCCGTAGCTCTTATCCTTTTTGTAAAATTTGCTGCCCATAAAAAGCAGCTCCCCAAAGGCCACTGTCCTGGTTGTCGATGAGATAAACAGGTATATTTTCCAGTAGATGCCCCATAGTCGGTGAATTCATAAATTCGTCCCGGAAATTTTCATGGGTGAGGATATCGGGATTTCTGGCGGCCACTCCGCCGGCGATGTAGCCCACCGAGAGCCAGCACCTCAAGGGCATAGTCCCGGCAAATGCGGCCGTAGAATTTTGCAGCCCAGGCCAGAGTTTCGGATGCCTTTTCCTCTGCAAAGAGGGCGGTTATCTGTTGAGGTTCGAAATCGTTGCCAGTGAGATACCAGTGAAGATAGCGCAGCCCACGACCGGAGACCACCAGATTACCGGTAATATGATTCTGACCGCTCTTGTCCCGATAGAACTTCTGAAAAGCAAATTCCTGCTGTGAGACAAAAGGGAAATAGGCATGGCCCCCCTCGGATGGCAAGGCCAGAAACCCATTATCAGGGACCGGTACAAGTGTTGCCTTGCCAAGGGCAGTGCCGGCCCCAAGCACACCTATGACGCCTTCGAAATCGGGCTTGCCGGAGAGTACAGTCCTGGCGGCTAGACCCACTGGAGAACGGCAGGCATAGGCCTGGGCAACAAAATCGTTGATCAGGCAGGTTTCTTTGGGGAGGTTTTCGCTCTGTTCTCTTCTCAGATCAATATCCCAGGCAATATAGGGTGGGGCGCAATAGGAACGTTGTTCCACGGGTCCGGCTACTGCGATGACCGCGATATCTGCCTGATCGGTCGAAAGGGTGAAATCGCCGGCACGCAATTGTTCAAGTAGCTGAGCAAATGAGTTGGCCTCGGTGGTGGGTAGCCATTTCGTATTTTTCAGAACAAGTGCGCCGTTCCGTTCGATTTGAAAATGGGCAAAACGGCTATTGGTGCCGCCGATGTCTGCTGCAAGAATTGATTTCATTACTGTTCTTCTCGCAAACTGTTTCCACGAATAATAGAACTCAATTAATGGGCCTCTTTGCGGAGTTGTCGCTCTCGCAAATCGTCCTTCCATTGGTATGGCAAATCTATTATCGAACCGGCCGGAAGTTGCTGTGAAGCGAAAATCAGGCAATCCCGAAGTACAGCTTCATGAGTCGAAACATCGCCTACATCACCTGAGTCAATCCAAAAGGGTGTTGGATAAATAGTGCCTTGGATGGTTTGACCAACTCGGTAATCTCCTTCACCAGCGAGAGAGAAATCGTCGCTAAGCCGAAAACATCAAGGATGCGTTGAACCAGTCCCACGGACTGGGAGCAAACCGGTCACGAGGGGACAAGAATCGCAAGGTCGACCCCGTCGTCCCGCAACATTCGCGCTACCTGCGGCGCGTTGTTCCATAACAGTCGTTCGGTGCGCGGGATATACCCCATAAATGAAGGCATATGGAGCCATGCGAGTTATATCTCCTTTTGTCAGACAGTTTCACCAAACATCGCCATGAGTTTTGCCTGCATGGCTTGGGTCGTTTTTTGACGGTCGTTTCCCTCCCGAAGTCGTTGCCCCAAAACCTCACCTGCGATCACGGCTGCTTTCATCAATTCCGGCTGTTTGCCGACATTTGGAATCATGTCTTCGGTTATTTTCACTTCCGGTCCATGCAGCATCATCGGGATACCCACTTGACAGGTTTCACCGTAACCGCAGCTGTAGCAGGAGGCTGCACCCTGACCCGATACTTTGGCGACGGTTTCTACAAAGTTGTAAAGCAGAAACTTCTCGATTGCATCAGCAGGAGCTTGTCCAGCGGTACCACCTACACCAACGGCGACGGCAACTTTTCCCCAAAGTGTATTCCCCGTCTGATGGCGAAATTGGAACCACCGTTCAATAAACGCATGGAACATTGCGTTAATTGTTGAATAATAATTGGGAGATCCGAACACATAGGCGTCAGCTTCAACTATTTTCTGTCTCAGCTCGGTCAGATCGTCATCCACCTTGCATATATTGTCCTTCACGCAACCCAAACAGGCTATGCAACCGGATATTTTCTTGCCGCGCAGTGAAATAAGTTCATATTCACAACCGCTATTTTCAAGAACAGTTTCGACCAGCTTATATACACCGGATTGACTTTCTTTGCGTGGACTGCCTGATATTCCGAGAATCTTCATTCTTCCCTCCAGATAAATGAGTTTTGAGACTTTGCAGCTGAAAAACTTCTTCGTCAGCCGTTTTTCTAATGACTGTAGAGTTCATATTGTAACCGGTTATAAAAATCGTGTTGTAGCGCCGGCTACAGAACTGATAAAAAATGAGAAGAGTTTCCTATAAATTCAGAATGAATTTTTAAAAGGACAATGGCGGTTCCTGAGGAATGCGAGCGATAACAAGTGATTTTCCGTCAACTGCTATCTTGCCGTTTTGTTTTAACGCATTCATGGCCCGTGTTACACTGACTCGGTGGGCACCTATGAGAAATCCGAGTTCTTCATGGGTGATTGAAAAATTAAGGACATAGCCCCGTTCATCTTCTGATCCTTGTTCTTTTGCCACATTTTGTAAAACGCGGTGCAGACGGTCCTCTATGTTGGTGACAGTGAGATTGCCAACCTGATCTGAGAGCCAGGCAATCCGCTCACTCATATTCCTGATAATCTGCAGCCCAATTTGTGGATGTTCGAGAACCAGTGCGTTAAACTGCTGCTTTGAAAAACCACAGATGAGTGTCTCCTCCTGACACCAGGCGCTGCAGGGATAGGTTTCCGTGTCGGTGAGGATATTTTCTCCTATAAAATCACCTGGTTTTCTGTAACCAAGAATAAGTTCGTTTCCCGATTCGGCCAGTTTACTAAGTTTGATCCTGCCGCCTTTTATTAGAAACATGGTGTTCGCCAAATCTCCCTCTAGAAAAATCCGCTCACCTCGATGTTTTCGATAGCGTATTGCCGACTGGCTCATTGCCATTAGTGTTTCACCCGGCAGATCCCGAAACAGCCAAAGGTTGCCTATGCAGACCGGCGAGAGTTCAGAAAAATCAGCACCAAGTTTTTCGCAAATGCATTGCATTGATATTTCTCCTACAACTAACCTGAAAGGTGTTGCTATTGTTGGTTGTCGGCGGCGAAAGCGGCCTCCGCGTTTGTTCGTGCACCTCATGCAAACCAAGCCGAGCGTGAATGTATTATGGTTGCCAAATCGAATCTAAACTAATTTACCAGATGCCTCAACTTAAGATTCTACTTCTGGTATTCACTTGGGAGGTAGTCCTAAAAACCTATCAATAGAAAAATGAATTTCCCCTCTGGGAAATCAATATCACCCAGCCTCCCCTGACAATTGTAAGGAACAAATGCATTGACAAGGCACTTGCCGCTGGCGCACAAGCTGGGCTGAAAGATACGTACCATAGGCCCAGGGAACCAGAGATTTTAGATGATGCCAAGGCATGGGTGGTCAACATAGCATGCACAAAACCCAAGGATCATG
>JBBQVT010000123.1:0-12055 GCA_038211245.1 Desulfobulbales bacterium
TGAGAATCCACCTTTTCCATGGTGGACTGCTGCACTCGAAAACCATAACCGTTGATCGAAATTTTTCGCTTTTTGGTTCCGTCAATCTTGATATGCGCAGTTTCTGGCTGAATTTTGAAGCCACTCTGATCATTTACTGCGAAGAATTCACGAGACGACTTTTGGCAGTGCAGCAGAGCTACCTCGATCAGTCACTGGCCCTCGACTTGACAACCTTTTGCCGCCGGGGATATCTTACTAAATTTAAGGAGAATACATGCCTACTGGTCTCCCCGCTCCTTTGAAACCGACCAGAATACTGCTGCTTGCCGACATTCATGGCAACTATCCGGCACTTCTAGCCATAGACAGAGTATTGGGCGCCCCTGCCTTTGATTATATCGTCAACTGCGGCGACTCCCTGGTGTATGCCCCTTTCCCCAATGAAACTCTGCGTTGGCTGAGGCGCCACAAAGCAATATCCATTCTTGGCAATACTGACAAGAAGGTCATCAACATCCTTGAGGACCAGCAGTTTGCAAAACCTAGAAAAGCGGAAAAACGCATCATGTATTCCTCCACTGCCGAAACCCTTGATGCGGAGGGACGCCGCACACTTTTGTCTTTCCCTGTATCGGAGACACTCATTTTGAGCAGTCCAGAAAAGGATTCACCCAAAAAATCGGCCAGCCTCGGCATTTTCCATGGTAGCCCCGCCGATCCCGATGAATTGTTATTTGCCACTACCCCGGATGGCCGCTTCCACGAACTTGCCGCACAACTCGAATGTCAGATTGTCGTCACCGGCCACTCGCACAGTCCGTATCATAAATACCTTGCCGGTATCCATTTCATCAATCCGGGTTCGGCGGGAAGAATGTTCGATGGCGACCCGAGAGCAAGTTGTGCCATCCTGGAAATAGCAGCGGAGACCGTACATGTTCACCACCTGAGAGTCAGCTACGATATAGCCGAGGTCGTGGCAGCAATACGCCGAGAACAACTTCCGGAAATTTATGCGACAATGTTTTTACAGGGTAGAAAACTGAATTGATCAAGCTTCTCAACCTCAGCAAACAAGGGCAATCAACATGGGTAAAAAGAAGAGCGATAACAAGGGAAAACATGCCATAGAGGATTTCAGACTCGCTGAGGGGACCGCCGCCGACAACCTTCTCACCAAAAATGGCGACGAAACAACAGCGGTCAATATTAAAAATTCCCAGTTGCACTACGAAATAGAACTAAAAAAACTGCAGATAGAGCTGATGAAGCTGCAGAACTCGATGCGGGTCAACGGCCAGCGTGTGCTGGCGATCTTTGAGGGACGGGACGCCGCCGGCAAGGGTGGCACCATAAAACGCATTACCGCCAACCTTAATCCCCGCAGTGCCCGCATTGTTGCTCTGATGAAACCGAACGAGACGGAGATGACCCAATGGTATTTCCAGCGCTATGTCGCCCATCTGCCCTCAGCCGGGGAAATCGTCATTTTCGATCGCAGCTGGTACAATCGGGCCATGGTTGAGCCGATTATGGGTTTCTGCACCGATGAGCAAAACAAACGGTTTCTTAAAGATGTGCCGTTGTTTGAAGAGATGCTGGTCAAGGATGGCATCAAGCTGTTCAAGTTTTATTTTTCCGTCTCCAAAGAGATGCAGAAGGCGCGCTTCGATTCGCGTAAAGAAGATCCTTTGAAACAATACAAACTCTCTCCGGTCGACAATCTGGCGCAGGAATACTGGGACCAGTACTCCATTCGAAAATTTCAGATGCTCTCGGAAACCAACCGCACCATCGCGCCCTGGACCATTATCCGTTCAGACGATAAAAAGAAGGCGCGCCTCAACTGCATGAAGCATATCCTCAGCCACTTGGGATACGAGGACAAGCTGTCCTTGGAAAAATTGGAGAGCGATCCGAAAGTTGTAATCTCCGGCATTGATGAGCTGAAACACATGGAGGATAACCTGATGAAGCCGGAGCAGTTGCACGGCTAACTGTTCGCGCTTCCCGCAAAACAAAAAAGGGGATGGCATCCGAAACCCGGGCCATCCCCCACCAGCTTGAAGATGATTTTTATCTTTAAGCTTCCTTCCCGCAGCACCTCTTGTATTTCTTGCCGGAACCACAGGTACACAGGGCGTTCCTGCCGGTCTTATCAACCTCACGCCGCACCGGTTTAGGCGGCTGGGGCGCCTCCCCCGCCGCGCCCCGGTTCAGGCGCAACTGTTCCTGCTCCTGCTTTCGGCGACGCTCTTCTTCCATACGTTCAACATCATCTTCCCGAACTACCCGGACGCGCATCAAACTCGATATGGTTTGGGTCTTCACGGTTTCGATCATACTTTGAAACAATTGAAATCCTTCGCGCTTGTATTCATTGAGAGGGTTTTTCTGGCCATAACCACGCAGGCCGATACCTTCTTTCAAATGATCCATTGACAGCAGATGGTCTTTCCAATGGCTGTCAACCACCTGAAGAAGTATCAATTTTTCGATTTGACGCTGGGTTGCCGGCCCATTATTGATGTCCTGGGCGGCGTAGGCCTGTTTCGCAAAATCGAGTATTTTCTCGCGGAAAGAATCGAGAGTCAGTCCCACCAATTCTTCTTCCGGCCACTCTGGAGTGTTATGGAACACCTCACCCATTCGGACTTTGAATTCCGGCCATTGCCATTCCTGGGATTCATGCCGCTCCTGGTAAAATTCGCCGACCACGCCATCAACCAGATCCTCGATCATGTCCTGGACCACCTGCACCACATCTTCCCCAACCAGGACATCGCGCCGTTGCCGGTATATGATCTCCCGCTGTTGGTTCATTACATCGTCATATTCAAGCAGATGTTTGCGGATATCAAAGTTATGACCTTCGACTTTGCGTTGGGCATTCTCAATGGCCCGTGAGATCATCCCGTGTTCGATGGGCTCGTCTTCCTCCATCCCCAATTTATTCATGATGCCGCTGATGCGATCGGAGCCGAAGATACGCAACAGATCGTCCTCAAGAGAAAGGTAAAACCGGGAAGATCCGGGATCGCCCTGACGTCCTGCCCGACCGCGAAGCTGATTGTCGATCCGCCGCGACTCATGGCGAGAGGTTCCAAGGATATGCAGACCACCGGCCTCGATAACCCCGGGGCCCAGTTTGATATCCGTTCCCCGTCCGGCCATGTTGGTGGCGATGGTCACTTTGCCGAATTGCCCGGCACCGGCGATGATCTCCGCCTCCCGCTCATGGTGCTTAGCGTTGAGGACTTCATGGTCGATCTTGACCTTCTTCAGCATGGTGGAAATCTTCTCGCTGACGTCAATGGAGATGGTGCCCACCAAAACCGGTTGCCCGGCCGTATGCAGGTCGCCGATCTCTTTGATCACCGCCCGGTATTTGGCCGCTTCGTTTTTATAGATAACGTCGGCAAAATCAATGCGTACCATCGGCTGATTGGTCGGCATGACCACAACATCGAGGTTATAGATCTTCTTGAATTCGGCAGCTTCAGTGTCGGCGGTTCCGGTCATTCCCGCCAGTTTTTTATACATGCGGAAATAGTTTTGAAAGGTGATGGAGGCCAGGGTCTGGTTTTCCTGCTCGATTTTCACCCTTTCCTTGGCTTCCAGCGCCTGGTGCAATCCGTCGCTGTATCGCCGCCCCTCCATGGTCCGCCCGGTAAATTCATCGACAATAATGACCTGATTGTCGCGGACAATGTAATCGACATCCTTCTTGAAGAGGATATGGGCCTTAAGGGACTGGTTGAGATGGTGCAGTTTCTCGATATTTATCGGATCGTAGAGGTTCTCCACTTCAAGCATATCTTCGCCGAGGGCGACACCCTCATCGGTCAGGGAAACCTGTTTGGCCTTCTCATCAACGGTGTAGTGTTCATCTTTTTTGAATTTCGGGATGATCCGGTCGACGTTTTTGTACAAATCAGTCGAAAGTTCGGCCGGTCCTGAGATGATAAGTGGGGTTCTCGCCTCATCAATGAGGATAGAGTCGACCTCATCGACGATGGCGAAGTTGAAGCCGCGCTGGCAATAATCGCTCAGCTCGAATTTCATATTATCGCGCAGATAGTCGAAGCCGAACTCGTTATTGGTGCCGTAGGTGATATCGGCTGCGTATGCGGTGCGGCGTTCGGTATCGTTCAAGCCATGGATGATTTTTCCGCAGTTCATCCCGAGAAAATTGTATATTTGTCCCATCCATTGACTGTCACGGGCGGCCAGATAATCATTGACGGTTACCAGGTGTACGCCTTTTCCACTCAGACCATTGAGATAGACGGCGAGGGTGGATGTCAGGGTTTTTCCTTCACCGGTCCGCATTTCGGCTATTTTGCCCTGATGCAGAACTATTCCGCCCAGGAGCTGCACATCGAAATGACGTTCGCCGAGAACCCTTTTGCCCGCCTCACGAACCACCGCAAAGGCCTCCGGCAACAGATCGTCGAGGGCTTCGCCTTTATCCAATCGCTCCTTGAACAGTACCGTTTTGGCCGCTAAAGACGCATCGTCAAGGACCTGAATCTCCTTTTCCTGGCCGTTAATCCGCTCCACTATGGGTCTGAGCTGCTTGAGGTACCTGTCGTTACTGCTGCCAAAAACCTTTGTGAGTAATTTTCCAATCATAATATTCAGCCGTATGTTGTGGTATGTAATTCACATTTACATTCAAGATACCCATCTACTCGCCCTTCTTCACAGACTTCTTTTCCGCCTTGATCACCGGAGGCTCCTGGACCTTAGCCTTCTCCTCCGCCACCGCAGGCTTTTGCCCATAGGAGGGAAAAAGGAGCGATTGTCCGGCCCATACCCCGAGCAGAAACATCCACAGGAAAAGGCAAAAAACGATCACCGCGATACCGGCGATCGCACTTTTTGTCAGTTCAAACCTGATCTTTTTTACCTGGTTTTTCCGTACCGCAGCCATTCCGGATAACCACCCTACATTTTTTCCGGAGCGGACAGGCCAACCATGCTCAGACCATTTTTCAATACTCTCTGCAGGGCTTTTATCAGACAGAGTCTGGCCCGGCTAAGCGGAAGATCATCGGTAATAACTTTGTGCTTGTTATAGTAGCTATGCAATTGACCGGCAAGCTCCATCAGATAAAAAATGATCTTATGCGGCGCCAGTTCCAATGCACTGTTTTCAAGAGTCGCTGGAAAGGTCGACAGGGTTTTGAGTAGTTTCAGCTCTTCCGGTTCCACGAGTCGTGCCATTTCAACGCTTGCCGGATCTATGTCGGTTAACCCTTTTTCGGCAGCCTGACGGAGGATTGAACAGAGTCTCGCATAGCCATACTGCACGTAGTATACCGGATTTTCCTGGCTCTCTTTGGTTGCCAAAGCGAGATCAAACTCCATTTGGCTATCGGCCTTTCGCATCATAAAGAAAAAGCGCACAGGGTCGACACCCACCTCGTCGATGAGCTCATCGACGGTGACAAAGTTGGCCTTGCGGGTGGACATCTTCACCGTCTTGCCGTCACGGGTAAGGGTGACGAACTGATGCAGTACCACCGTCACCTTGCTTGGATCATAGCCGAGAGCACTGACCCCGGCCAGGACATCCGGCACCGTGGCGATATGGTCCGAGCCGAAGATGTCGATAAGCCAGTCGAAATTGCGTCGGAACTTTTCCCGGTGATAGGCAATGTCCGGCAATCGATAGGTCGGTTCCCCGGTACTTTTGATTATCACCCGATCCTGCTCATGGCCGAAGGCGGTGGTTCTAAACCACACCGCATTGTCTTTTTCATAGACATAACCCTTGTCACGGAGAATGGCTACAACATCGTCGATATGGCCATTCTCGTACAAAGAATGTTCATTGTAATAGTTATCAAAGACGATCCCGAGCCGTTCAAGGGTTGCCGAGATATCTTTAAAGATATGATTTTCAGCCTGCTTCTTAAACGGCGTCACATCTTCATGTGCCTTGAGGGAATCGCCATGTTCGTCAATGAGTGATTGGGCGATGTCAACGATGTATTGGCCCTGATAGCCATCTTCGGGAAACTGGCTCTTTTCGCCGAGCAATTCAAGATATCTGGCCCGCGTCGATTCACCGAGCACGCGCATCTGTCGGCCGGCATCGTTGAAATAGTACTCGCGGAAAACGTCGTGGCCGGTAGCCTCAAGGAGTCTGGCGATGGAATCACCAAGTATCGCCTGCCGGCCATGACCAACGCTGAGCGGTCCGGTGGGGTTGGCGCTGACGAATTCAACCATGACCTTTCGACCACCGCCGACCGTGCTTTTCCCGAAGTTTTCGCCGGCCGTAAGAATCGTCGGGATAAGCCCACGCCACACATCGGGATTAATGGAGATATTGATAAATCCTGGTCCGGCAATATCGACGCGGGCAATAAGGTCGCCGGCCTTTGCCAGTTTTTCAACGATGACTTTGGCTAATTCCCGGGGATTTTTCTTATCGGCACCGGCGACAACCAGGGCCATGTTGGTGGCAAAATCGCCCATGCCCTCATGTTTTGGGAGTTCCACGGTAAATTTACCGGCGGCACCATCGGTCCATAATCCCTCGGCAACGCCCTCGGCAAAACACCCATCAAGCGCATTTTTCAATCGTCCTCGGATCATTACTGTTACTCGATATATTCTCGTTGATTATTGTTGCCAAGCAGACAAAGCACTTCATAGCTGATGCTTGCCATGCCTTCCGCCAGTTCCTCGGCGCTGATCACCTCGCTGCCCTGACGACCCAGCAAAACAGCCTCGTCTCCGGCCCGGACATCTTCCATGCCGGTTACATCGACCATACACATATTCATACAGACCCTGCCGCGCACCGGTACCCGCCGCCCGTGAATGAGTACCTGTCCGCGGTTGGAGAATAGCCGGGAAAACCCGTCCTCGTAGCCGACCGGCAAAACCGCCAGGGTAATCGGCTCCTCGGCACGATAGGTATGGCCGTAACTGACTCCAACCCCGGCAGGGAGGGTTTTTACCTGCACAACCCTGCTGACAAAGGACATGGCAGGGACCAGTTTTACTGCATTTTGGCCTTCTCCGGCACACCGTCCTGCCGGATGGTATCCGTACAGAGCGATGCCGCTTCGCACTATGTCGCAGTAGCTGGCGGGGAAATTAAGCACTGCGCCGGAATTAGCAATGTGGCAGACCCCGCCGAACCGGCTTTTTATCTCCCGGCAAACCTCGGAAAAAATCTGATAGCCACGGGCGGTGCTCGCCGAGCCGGAGATGTCCGCCTCGGGGAAGTGACTCATTATGCCGGCTATTCTGATGCCCGGCAGGTGCGCTATCCCGACGAGAAAAGCCGGCAGCGCATCGGGTAACAAGCCGAGCCGACTCATCCCCGAATCAATTTTGATATGGACACCGATTTCCTGCCCCAAGGCCATCGCTAAATCAGCCAGGAGACGGGCCGTTTCATACGTATATATTACCGGAATCAGGTCATAGCGAAAAAGCAATTCGATGTCCTCGGGGAGAAAGCCAAGGGTGACATAGATTGCCCCTTGGATGCCCGCCTCTCTGAGGATGACCGCCTCACGCAGTTCGGCAACACCGAAGTTGCCGCAGCCGGCACGGGCAAAGGCCCGAGCTGCCAAAACCATACCGTGTCCGTAGGCGTCAGCCTTGACCATTGCCATTACCGGTACATCCGCCCCGGCGAGATTCTTGATAACAGTGTAATTATGCTGCAAGGCCGAGCAACTTACACGCACGCAATTAAAGGATTTTTCATTCATGCCGGTCAAAACTGGATGGGATTTAGGGGCCGTTAAGAAATAACTACTACCATTCCCGCCACTTCTTTACGGCCCCTTATGCCGTTGTGACAGAGAAGAGGAGACTTATTATTGTACGACGGCTTACCGCCTCAGCCATTCTCTCCAGGCGAGCCTGCTGGAAAAAAGCAGTGCCCAACCAATGGTGAAATAGAGAAAGCAGAGCAGCTGAACGGGAAAAGAAGAGTTCCGCAAAATAACACCCAAACCCATCATGCACAATACCAATATCCATGTTTTACTTGAGTAAACTGCACCGAGACAGGTACCATCGGCAAAATTGAGAATACGATCAATCCCGCGTCGCGCAGATTTATCGAGTATCCAAAAGGATTTAATACTGCCGACAAAGATTCCGACGGCAATAATCAGGGGGTTATGATCGGGGAGCTGATACCAGCGATAGCCGCCTTTGACCAATAAAAGCAGGCCAATGACTGTCCAAAGACAGGCGGATGAAAGAAGCAGGGTATTCCTTCGCACCGCCGGTTTGAAACGCGCTATCCCTTTCAGCATCTTGCTCCCCGCCGGCACCAAAAAGGAAAGCCCATCTCCCTCGTTCGGGAGATGGGCTTATCCATTGCGGATGAGACAAACGTAATCGAAATCAGATTTCGTTTACGGTGATAGCACCCTCGGGGCATACTTCAACACAGGTCTCACAACCGAGGCACTCATCGGCCTCCGCAGGCTCGGCTTTACCGTCCTCCATCACAAACACCTGAGCCGGGCAAGCTGCTACACATTCCTCGTCGCCGCTGCACTTATCTTTATCAACTATTACCTCAAACATAATTTACCTCCAGAAGTGAGATTAAAAAATAAGTATTCATTATTCATAATACTTAATCATCAGTCCGAACACCATCTACGAACCCGCCAACATGTGATGTATGCTGTAATTCACGGCCAGATTTTTGTCAAGCAAAAACGCCTTCGCCCTACAAACCGTTTCAAGCTGGGTAATAATTATATATTTATTGTGTTTTCAAATTCTTAAACAACAGACAAGAGTGTTTCAGCGATGCTTTGATCGCACATATCTCTTGACCGGCCAGTAATTTTTTAGCTATAGTGGGAAGGCATTGACATTACCAGAAGAACATCAGTCGGCAATGCCGAATTATCCGCAATCACCAATTCAACCACCTATTATTGTTATACTATTAAACCAAATGAAAGAGAAAAAAGGGAAAAAAGTCCTTCAGGCGGAAAAACGCGAGCGGGCAATGATTGAAGGCATCCTCGAGGGTAGCCCGGATGGTATTGGCGTCGTGGTGCTGCGATTGGATTGTGGCTGTCGAAAGATGGCCGCCGTCTCAAAAGAAGGCGAGCCTGCCTCAAAGATAATCATGTATCGAGACCAGGCGGAAACGATCTGCGCCAAGTGCAAGGAAGATAACGGCAGCTTCGTGCGCGTCACCGAGTCCTTTATGCATTGGGTTGAACCTGCCCCGAGCGAAAAACTCCAAGAGGAAATACGTCTGAAAGTCCTCGGTTCCAATACCGCCAACTGATTCTACTCTACTTTCGCGGCTCTTCCAGTCGGCGACAACGTTGTACAAACTTGCCGGCCCATTCCGGCGTACCGTCGGCATGCACATGGGTGTACAGGGCCAGGACATTGTTATGGACCAAGCCGTCGCGGCCGTTGATGAAGCCGGTGCCTCTCTCCATCTGTACAACCAACTGTTCATCTGCACCTCGCCACTCAAGAATTTTTGAATAGCGAAACTCATGCCCTTTCACTACTTCGCCAATACCGTAAAAGGCATTCTCTTTGTCCACCCGAAAGGTCGTATAGCCGTGTGCCTGCGGTTTTTTTGACATACCAAAACGCACGGGAAAGACGTTTGCCAGCGGGAATTCCTCGCCATCCACCACTATTGAAGTGCCGAGATAGATGAGCCCACCGCATTCGGCATAGATAGGCAGACCCTGGTCTGCAGCCTTTTTAATCGATCTACGAAATCCTGTGTTGGCCGCCAGCTCCCGTGCCCCCGTCTCAGGGAAACCACCACCAATGTACAAACCGTCGATCTCCGGAAGCCCTTCGTCCTGCATGGCATTGATATATACGAGTTCCGCACCGGCTCGCTCGAGTGCCTCAAGGTTTTCCGAATAGTAAAACTGAAACGCCGCATCTTGCAGAACACCAATTTTCACTAAAGGCGGCACAGCCGAACCTTCTGCACCTTCGGCCACTGCCGCATCCGCCAGCGGCGCCATAAGCTCCTCAAATCGAGCAAGATCGACATTGATGTTCATCAACTCGGCGAGATAGGTCAAGGCTTCTTCACTATTGCCGTATTCTTGGTGCGGCACCATCCCCAGGTGGCGCATGGGAAAGATGTCCCGCTTCAACCGCGGCACGGCGCCCAACACCGGAATTCCCGTGTATTTTTCCACCGCCTCGGTGATCAGCAACCGCTGTCGGTTGGTAGCAATCTGATTCAGGATGACGCCCCTGATATCCAGTCGCTCATCAAATTTCTGACAACCAAGGACCAAGGCGGCGACCGTCCTGGTGGTCTTGGTGCAATCGACCACCAGAACGACCGGCAGATTCAGAATCACCGCCAGATCGGCAGTCGAATAGCCGCCGTCGGCATTCACCCCGTCAAACAAGCCTCTGTTGCCTTCAACTATGACCCGCTCGGCCGCAGCCGACCGAGAAGCGAAGGAATCGATAATAGCGCCTTGCGACATAAGATAGGGATCGAGATTATAACACTTCCGCCCAGCCGCCAGCTGCAGCCAGCCGGCATCTATATAGTCCGGTCCCTTTTTAAAGGGTACGACCCTGTACCCCTGACGAGCCAAGGCGGCCGTGATCCCCACGGCAACAACGCTTTTCCCCGATCCCCCGGCGAGTCCGGCGATTACCACTCCTCTTTTCTGCATTTCCAGCTCTATCCTTTTCTTATCAGAAGCCAGTGGACCAACCGGCGCAACACCGGTCATGCCGGACGAAACCACGGCAGCCCCCCTTTTCTCAATGCTCGTTCTTATTGTATTGCCGCCAGGCCTCGGCGTACAGCGCGTTCAGCCGTTTTTCAAGCAGCAACCGAAATTCCTCGATTCCGTCGGACTTCAAATCGGCCGGGACGAACAGTGGTTCCCCGTAAAAATAATCAATGCACGAGAACGGCTTGGGGATGACCGTTCTATCCCAAGAGCGTATGGTAAAATACCGTTCCGCCGACCATGCCATAGGCAATATCGGGGCTCCGCTCCGTGAGGCCAACAGGATCGCCCCCGGCTGTGCGACTCTCGGCGGCCCTTGCGAACCATCGGCAACAAGAGCACAATTATCGCCACCGCGAATTGCCCGGAACAAAACCTTCAGTCCCTCGACCCCCTTATTGTTTCTTGAACCGCGTGCTGCAGTATAACCGAATTGCCTTGCCAATCTGGCAATATATTCCCCGTCCCTGCTGGCACTGACCATAGCGGTAACCCGATTGCCTCGGACGAAATAAAAAAAATAGATGATCGAATAGTGCCAAAATGAGGCTATGACCGGTTTCCCGGTTTTCTTTGGATCAAGAAAATTATCAAGATTATGCACCCGCACACGGCAGGTAGCAAACCATAATCGCATGAGCATGGCAAGAGTGACGGGCACCACCCGCAGCAGCAGCGTATTCCATAGCCCTTCAGTCATCCGAGTTCAATCTCCATAAGACGTATTTTTTTAATGCGATCACGTAGGGCCGCCGCCTTTTCAAAGGCCAATTCCTTTGCCGCAGCGCGCATCTCTCCTTCCAGTTTACGGATCTCTTTCTCCAGATCTTTTATCGATGCGAAGAACGGTACTTCCTCCGCCGTAGCAAGCAGATGTTGCTGGTAATCTTCAACGATATATCCGGAATTCTTGAGGTGTTGCTGCATGGAATCCTTGATGGAAGAGATAATGGTCTTGGGCTCTATGCCGTGTTGCCGGTTATAGGTTTCTTGGATTTTCCGTCGCCTTTCGGTCTCTTCAATGGTGAAACGCATGGAACCGGTGACGACATCGGCGTACATAATCACCATACCGTCGGAATTTCGCGCCGCTCGGCCACAGGTTTGGATCAGCGAACGTTCAGAACGTAGAAAACCTTCCTTGTCGGCATCGAGAATCGCCACCAGCGACACCTCCGGGATATCCAAGCCTTCCCGCAGCAGGTTGATGCCGATGAGGACATCAAATTCGCCTTTGCGCAGATCACGAATAAGTTCGACCCGCTGAAGGGTTTTGATATCCGAGTGCAGATAGCGAACCCGTATACCGAGTTTTTCATAATAGT
>JBBQVT010000124.1:0-11752 GCA_038211245.1 Desulfobulbales bacterium
AGTGATCATCCCGACCACCCCGCCGCCATAGATAATGGCCCTCTCGCCGGCGAGCGGCTGCACATGGTCAAGTCCGTTGAGAACACAGGCCACCGGCTCGGCAAAGGTGATAATCCTCGGATCAACAGCCGTCGCAACCGGGATGAGACTCTGCCGCGGCACGGACACCGTCCGGGCAAACCCGCCATCGCTGTGAAATCCGATGATCCGCATCTCCTCACAGAGGTTCTCCCGGCCGGTCTGACAATAGCGACAGGTGCCGCAGACCTGACCCGGCCATACAACATAAAGCCGGCCGGTAGCCGGATCGATGCCGGCTATTTCATGGCCGAGAACCCGCGGCAGCACAAGATCGCGGTGGCCGGATCGCCACATCTTCGCATCGGTCCGGCAGATGGCGCAGCAGAGCACCTCCAGGTGCACCCGGTCGTTCGCCGTCTCCGGCAGAACGCTGCTCTTCTGATATTTTATAACTCCGCATTCGGTTAATGCCAGTTGCATTTCACTTCACTCCGTATAGGGTTCTTCAAGAATCGTCAGCTTCATGAGCACGGCGGCTACACCTGCCGCGGCCAATTCCCGGCACCGCACTTTCGCCTCTTCTGCTTGCACCAGGGGAAAGACAGTGGCCTTGTTCAGTGGGCCTACGGCAAATGCATCCGCCGTAAACCGCAGATATTCGGCCCCGGCCTTGATTATCAACAACTCGCTCATGCCGCCGCCCTCGCCAGCGTTGCCAGCCGCATGAGCCCGACGGCTGGATCGCTGTTTTGCACCTCGACCCAGCGGGCAAGTGTCGCCAACGCCAGCCCGGACAGCAGTATCTCACGGGCTTTGCCTACCCCTTCTGAGATCGTCGTCACCATACCTCTGACCAAGAAAACCAGGGCGCTGTTGAGAATGATCGCATCGAGTCGGGCCGCTTCACCTCTCCCAGCCAGCAATTGATACATCTTTACGGCAGCGGTGCCTCGATCACGGTCAGGCATCAATGCTTCCGGCCTGTGACTCTGTAAACCGCACTCCTCAGGCTGAAAGGAGAATGACCTCAACACCCCGTCCTGCAACCGCACCGCCGAAGTTGGGCCGCAAACCGAGGCCTCATCCATGCCCTTGTCGCTGCCGGTGATAGCCCCATAGACCACCAGGGCATTGGTATAGCCGATGGCCTGCATGACCTCGGCTACCGGTTGCAACAGGGCCGGAGAATAGACGCCGCGCACGGCAATCTTCGGCAGGGCCGGATGGGCAAGAGAAGCGGCGATATTCAGAGGAGACCCGAAACAGATCTGCGACAGGATGCGGCCAAGGGCCATCGGGTGCACCGCAGGGCTCATACCGTTAAAGAGGCCGATGCCCGCCTGGCTGATGCTTTTGGCCACGAGCTCGACGCTGCATTCAACATCGACCCCCATGGCCTCGACCATATCGACCGTGCCGCAACTGGAGGTGATGGCCCTGGCGCCATGGCGGGCGATGGTCACTCCGCCGGCGGCCGCGACCAGGGAGGCGGCGGTACTGATATTAAAGGTCTTGAAGCTGTCCATGCCGGTGCCGCAGTTGTCGACGATTGAGTTGCCCACCGCCACCTTGTTGGTATCCAACTGATAGACCGCCCGCCAGCCGCCGGCAACCTCGTCGGCGGTTTCGCCTTTGGCTGTCAGTGCAGCCAGGAAGGCACCCTGCTGCATTTCCGAAACTTCATTACTTAAGACCCGGCAAAAGGCGGTGTGTGATTCCTGATAGCTGAGATTTTCCTTATGCATGAGGCGGGTGATAACCTGGCCCATTGCTCGGTTTTTTTCCATATCCATCGTTTTCTCCCGTGGATGACAGTCGTCAACGGCACCCGGACCGCAGGTTTTGCCGGCTTTGGGGCCAAATGACAGGTGATAACGGATACGAAAGAACATCGATTGGCAAAAGACGAGTCTCCGTATCCACAAAAAAACTGCACCGTCCGGATCAACCAGACAATACAATACCGGATACAGAGAACTCCAGTGGTTGGCTCTGAGTAGGGGGACGATGTCGTCCTTCCTTTGCAGGCAGGCTTTCTGACTTACGAATTACCCTGCAAAACGGCCGCCTTCCCGGGAAATCCCAGTGACGAATCCTAGGAACCTTAGGATATGGGGACAAAAGCCCCCAGCCGCCGCAGCCTTCGTTTACAGCAAGGACTGGCTTGTGACGGAGTTGCACCGTCTTTCCTCTTGTACTCTGCTTCGTGCACCTGCAGGGTGGTGTATACTCGGCTTGGCGGAAGAAATCAAGCGATTGACGGCAGCGTTAGGAGGCTGTCCGATGCAAGGCAAAAGTCCCTCCCTGAAAAGGCCCCTGCGCAAGTTATCCCCGCGAACCAAGACGCAATCCACCATGGATGAAGACCGTTTCCCCGGCCATCGCCTCATTTTTAAATAACTCGGCTACCAGGGAAACCACCTCTTGCGGTTCAATGAGACGGCCGATGGGTACCTGCTCGATAATCTTACCGAGGACCTTTTCATCGATCGATTTGACCATTTGCGTGCCCACATATCCCGGAGCCACCGCCATGCAACGGATCTTGTCGGCAATGTTGCGCCGGAAGAATTCGGCGGTCAGCACCTTAGGCATAACCGACATCGCCGCCTTCGAGGAGGAATAGTTGAGTTGTCCGGCGGTACCGAGCGATCCGGTTGACGATACCAGGCAAATAAGGCCACGACAGTCATGGTTGACCATACGTTCGACACATTCGCGAACGGTGAGAAAGACGCCGGTAAGATTGATGTCGATCACCCGTTGAAACTGCTGCAATGACATCTTACCCGTTACCTTGCCGGTTTCCCGATCGGTCTTGATCATCATCGCGTCATCGGTGATGCCGGCAAAAGGTGCTACCAGGTTAATGGCCCCAAAGCGTTCGATGGCCATAGCGGCGAGCCGGGCACAATCATCTTCCTTGGTCACATTACAGACCATGGTCGCCACCTCGGCGCCGTCGGCCATCAGCTCTTCGGCGCAGGCGAGCAGGGGTTTTTCCTGTATATCGGCGATCACCACTTTGCCGCCTTCCTTCACCCAGAACTCCGCCAAGGCCTTTCCTATTCCGCCACTGCCGCCGGTGATGACGGCTACGCTCTTTGCTATTTTCAACATACACTCTCCTTCGTTTAATTCATTGGATTTGCGAAATTGCTCTGATTTCCATGGATTCCATCGATAACTTTAATATATGCCAAATGTATATAAGCAAAGTTCAGGCCAGCTATCAGCTCAGAGGCTTTTTCAGATAGGCATATTTTTTGCTTACCCAGTCCATTGTCATCCCTTTACAACATTCAACGTAGCCAATCTATGGACAGGTGAATTCATGTCAACAGAGCCCAGCGCAGGTAGTCTTGCAAGAAAAAAGAACAAAATTGTTTCAGCAGCCGAAGCAGTGGCGTTGATTCGCAGCGGCGATACGGTTGCCACCGGCGGCTTTGTCGGCAATGGTTTTGCCGAGGAATTAGCCATAAGTCTCGAAGAGCGTTTCCTCGCAACCGGTGAGCCCCGCAATCTCACCCTCATATATGCAGCCGGCCAGGGCGACGGACGCGAACGCGGACTGAACCATATGGGCCATGAAGGTCTGGTAGGCCGAGTTATCGGCGGCCACTGGGGCTTGGTGCCGAAGCTGCAGAAGCTGGCCGTTGATAACAAAATTATCGCCTACAATCTGCCGCAGGGCATCATTTCGACGATGTTCAGGGATATAGGGGCCGGCAAGCCCAGGACCATCAGTGCGGTCGGCCTCGGCACCTTCGTTGATCCACGCAAAGGCGGCGGCAAGATAAATCAGATTACCACCGAGGAACTGGTGGAACTCATCGTCTTTGATGGCAAAGAATATCTCTCCTATCGTACCGTACCAATTCACTGCGCCCTTCTCCGAGGCACCACCGCCGATCCGGCCGGGAATATAACCATGGAGCGGGAAGCCCTGACCCTTGAGGTTCTTGCTATCGCCATTGCGGCACGTAATTCAGGCGGGAAAGTTATTGTCCAGGTTGAAAGAATCGCCGATTACGGAACCTTGAACCCTCGTCAGGTCAAGATTCCCGGGATCTTTGTTGATTGCGTGGTGGTCAGCAAGCCGGAAAATCATTGGCAGACATTTGGAGTACAATACAATCCAGCCTTCAGCAGTGAGATCAAAATCCCGGTTGCCTCGCTGCCGCCGATGGAGATGAGTGATCGGAAAATCATTGCCCGGCGGGCAGTCTTCGAATTGCAGCGGGGAGCGATTGTCAACCTCGGAATCGGCATGCCGGAGGGTGTATCGGAGGTCGTCAATGAAGAAGGTCTGCTGGATGATATTGTCCTGACCGCCGAGCCCGGGGTTATTGGCGGTATTCCGGCCGGGGGACTCAGTTTCGGGGCAGCTGTCAATACCGAAGCATTGATTGACCAGCCATACCAATTCGATTTCTACGATGGTGGCGGCCTTGACATCACCTTTCTTGGGATGGCGCAGGTCGATCAAGTTGGCAATGTCAATGTGAGCAAGTTCGGGACTAAGCTGGCCGGTGCGGGTGGCTTCATTAACATCAGCCAAAACGCCAAGACCGTGGTATTCCTTGGCACATTTACGGCTAGTGGTCTCGATCTCAATATCGCAGACGGCAAGCTGCATATCAGAAAGGAAGGTTCCTGTCGGAAGTTTGTCGACAATGAAGTGGAGCACATAACCTTCAGTGGTGAATATGCGGTAAAGCGCGGCCAAAAAGTTTTCTATATTACCGAGCGTTGCGTTTTTCGCCTTGTTGCTGAGGGGTTAGAGCTCATTGAAATTGCTCCCGGTATCGATCTGGAACGGGATATCTTGGCTCAGATGGAATTTCGACCAATCATCGAAGGAACACCCAAGTGGATGGATGCGCGCATCTTCAAACCGCAACCCATGCAATTACGAAAAAACCGGTAATTTTTCCAAGGCGCGGCAGGAGGAGTCGCCTGCCGCGCTGTAGCTGTTTAGCTACACTTCAACCCTGCTTTCAGTGACAAACCGTATTTTTTTAATTTCTTGTACAACTGCGTCCGATGAATTCCCAGGAGGGACGCTGCTTCCGCCTTGTTATTGCCGGTTTTTCGCAAAGCCCCCAGAATCGCCTCCCTTTCTAAATCTGCCTGAAGCGAGCGGATCGGCTGGATAGCTACTTCGCTCGCCGGAGACGTTGCGCTTCTGAAAGAAAATGGCAAATCGGTAGGTTGGATTTCGTCTCCGCGTATCGTCAACATGGCTCTTTCGAGAACATTGGCCAGTTCCCGGACATTGCCCTGCCAACTATGGTTACTAAGGGCTTGTACCGCTGCGGCATTTATATGGATGGCACCAAAACCGTTTTTTCGAGCAATGCAGGTGAGGAGATGTCCGGCGAGAGGCGCTATATCCTCGGGCCGTTCTCGCAGCGGCGGAATATGCAGGGACATGACGTTGAGACGATAATACAAATCCTTACGAAAGCGGCCTTGTTTGATAAGACTTTCCAAATCGGTGTTGGTGGCGGCTATCAAACGAAAATCGGAACGGATAAGGCGGTTCCCCCCAACCCTTTCGAAGGCCTTTTCCTCAAGTACCCGTAACAGCTTGGGTTGCATCTCAAAAGGCAGATCGCCAATCTCATCGAGAAATATTGTACCATGATCGGCAAGTTCAAATTTTCCTGGTTTTCCACCAGTGAGCGCCCCGGTAAATGCCCCCCGATCGTATCCAAATAGCTCCGATTCCAAAAGATCCTTGGGGATTGCAGCACAGTTGAGATGTATGAAAGGCTGCATTTTTCGGGCACTGGCATGGTGTATTGCCTGGGCAAAAAGCTCTTTTCCGGTACCGCTCTCTCCGGTTATCAGCACCGGTGAAGCATTGGTTGCAGCCATCAACGCCGCCTCTTTTAAGCCGTTGATAATACTGCTCGTTCCGACTATACTTTCAAGAGTATAGCGCGTAGATCGCAGCTTCAGCAGTTCCTTTTCATAGCTATTTACTTTCGATTCCAGGGAGTGCAACTTTCGAGAAAGCTTGACCACTTCACTCATATCCTGGAACATCACCA
The DNA here is from genome assembly GCA_038211245.1 of Desulfobulbales bacterium. Taxonomy (GTDB): domain Bacteria; phylum Desulfobacterota; class Desulfobulbia; order Desulfobulbales; family Desulfocapsaceae; genus Desulforhopalus_A. The sequence continues at coordinate 6,081 of JBBQVT010000124.1, forward strand.
ATCCAAACACGGCGATTACAGCGTCCTTTTTGAAGATAGGAATGCGATGCACAACAATATTTTGCCCCCTGATCATCTGGATCTGGTTGATCTCCGGCACTCCGGTCTTGCCGACAACATGCATGCGGGAATTTTCTACCACCTCGGTGCAATGCCTGCCTATGCTTTTAGAGAGATCGACGCCAAGGAAATTGGCATAAGGTTTGTTGAGATGCAGAACATTGCCCGCCGCGTCTGTTACCATGGCCCCACTTGGCAGATTGTTAAAAATCAGCTGAAAGAGTTCGAGTTGCTCGCGGATTGCCTGACCATCTAACTGCTGTTCTTCTTGCATAGCCTTTTCCACATCGTATTTTTCAGAAAATTGGGGTGCGACGGTCAATGTATCCTTATTGATACATATATTGTTGCCGTTTGTCTACACAATTGCCATCAAACCATCGGTTAAGGCAGCGATACCCCTCCCCCGAAAAATTTACCGAGAAGATTCCATGTCTGTTTTTTCAGACTTTGTCCAAAATTTCAGACCGGTGGTCCCTAAGAAAACCTGTGAACGACAGCCTACCATGGTGCTTTGCTTCTCGAGTGTTTCCTTAAAACTTACATTATAGTGCTCTCTATTAAGTTGGTATCATAACGATATCATTGTTTTTATATATCGTTTAACGGATAAATTTTCAGCAAATCCCGGTTCTTCCGGACCGAACATAAAAAATGAATGTCCTGTTTTTCAGACAACTTTTAAAAATATTATATCAAATAGTCACAATATCTTATCGTTACATTTCTCACCTTGCCACTGTAAAAACTCCCGGCAACGGCCATCGACTTGTCCAGAAATTCGTTCAACTCAACGGCCAGGATTGTACATAGAAGTTTATTTTTGTTATATTTAAGCATGTTAAGCCATTAACGCCTAACCCATATGCCGTCTGGCATTGTCCTTGCAAACATATACATGCAAAAGTCGAAACTTTTATTCATACCGCTGACCCTTGTTTCGATGAAAACTTTAAAGTACACTCATTGTATTCATCATGCCAGATGACCTGGCGCAAAACCAACCATATACTGGAGGAGTAACCATGAGGAAACACTGGATCATCTCAACAGTTGCCGCCCTGGCCTTGACGGTCAGCGTCACTGCCGGCCAAGCTGCTGAAAAACGTGAGAAGTTCGGTGCCGACAAACGGCACGAAGCGGTTAAAAGCGAATTACGTTCCATTAAACCGAGTACCGAGACTTTCAAGTGGAAGATGGTTATGCCCTGGTCCAAGGGCTTGTTGTTCTATGATATGGCCCTCCACTTCGCCGATTCGGTAGCACTGGCCTCCGGCGGTCGTCTGGAAATCAAAGTCTTCTCCGCCGGCGAGTTGGTCGGTGCCATGGAATCTTTTGATGCAGTCAGCAAAGGTTCAGCCGAGGTTGGTCATGACTGGCCGGGTTACTGGCAGGGTAAAGACCAGAACTTCGTTTCTTTTGCCTCCGTTCCTTTCGGACTCGACACTGAAGGTTACAACATCTGGCTGTATGAGCGTGGCGGTCTTGAGCAGATGCAGGAACTCTACGGTAAATACAATCTCTTTGCCCTGCCCGGCGGTAACGGCGGTCAGGAGATGGGCTTTTTCTCCAACAAGAAAGCCACCAAGATGGAAGATTTCAAGGGAATGCGTGTTCGTACCCCCGGTTGGTATATGGACATCATGACCCGCCTCGGCGCTTCCGTTACCCCACTGCCCGGCGGCGAGATCTATCTGGCGCTTGAGCGTGGCGTTATCGATGCCGCCGAGTTCTCCACCCCGGCGATGAACTATCCGATGGGCTTCGACGAAATCACCAAGTACGTTCTTACCCCCGGTATCCATCAGCCGTCCGTACAGTGCGCCTTGTTCTTTAACAAAGACGCCTATAACAAACTGCCGGCCGACCTGAAGTATATCGTCGATATCGCCGCCAAGGAGACCCAGCTGTGGTCCACCGCCTGGCAGGAAAATCTGAATATCGAGGCGATCAAACTGTTCAAGAAGAAGGTCGAGTTCGTCAAGATGGACGAAGCCGCCATCAGCAACTTCGCCAAGATGACCAAGGAATATCTTGAGGAATTGAAGGGCAAGTACCCGAATGTCAAGACCACCCTCGATTCTCAGGAACTGTTGAAGAAAGATTTCTCCGAATGGCGTGAGATCAGAAGCGGCCTCGCTCCCTGGCCGCTTGACGACTATATCAGCGGCAAACGCACACAGTAACGCGCACCCGATAGTTTTCACCGTTTGAACAACAAGCGGCGGGGCCAAGTCCCCGCCGCTTCTCTCCCCTGAACCATCCTTGCTAGAAAAAGGACGTACGTTATGGAAACTCTTTCCAGGGCCATAGATGCCCTCAATGAAAAGGTAGGATTGTACAGTTCCTACCTGGTTTTACCACTGATCGGTGCGGTCATCTACGAGGTCTTTATGCGCTATGTCTTTAACGCACCGACCTCCTGGGGTTTCGAGATGACCACCTTTTTCTACGGCATGCATTTTATGCTGGGACTGGGCGATGCGCTCAGGACCAACAACCATGTGTGCATCGATATCTTCGAATCGAAACTGCCGGTGAAAAAGCGGGCCGTGCTGCGCATCATCACCGGCTTGTTCATCTTCATCCCGGCCATTGGCTGTATGACCTTCGGGGCGATCAAGTACGCCTTTACTTCATGGTCGATGCTCGAACACGCCTCGTCTTCCTGGGGACCGGCCATCTATCCCTATAAAACGGTCATGGCCATCGGTTTTGTATTGTTGTTTCTGGCAGGGATGTCGAAGTTGCTCCAGGACTTCCGTACCCTGCGTACCGCCAACTAACCACCCGCTAGGAGATTAACCATCATGGGTCCAGAAGTACTATCAATCTTAATGTTCGTTGTCCTGATGGTGGCGATCGCCCTCGGCCACCCTCTGGCGGTGACCCTGGCGGCCGTGGCCACCCTCTTCGGTCTGATCGACAACGGGTTCAATGTCGTAGGTCTTATCGACCTCTTTACCAATAACAACTGGGGCAACTTCCTTAACTATACCCTGGTGTCGATACCTCTGTTTATCTTTATGGCCCAGGTCCTTGACCGCGCCAAGGTCTCGGAGGAATTATTCGAGGCGCTGTATGTCATCCTCGGCGGTCTGAAAGGCGGTCTCGGCATCGCCATCATCGTCGTCTCAACTGTCTTTGCCGCCACCACCGGCATCGTCGGCGCCTCGGTTGTCGCCATGACCCTTATGGCTTCGCCGACTCTTTTAAAGAAAGGCTATGCCAAAGGCTTGTCGGCCGGTATCATCACCTCGTCGGGAACCCTCGGCATCCTTATCCCGCCGAGCATCATGCTGGTTGTTTATGCCGGTCTTACCGGCCAGAAAGAGACCTCGGTCGGCAATCTTTTCGCCGCCGCCATCCTCCCCGGCCTGCTACTCTCCGGCCTTTATATTCTGTATGTGGCCATTCGCTGCTATCTCAAACCGCAGGACGGCCCGCCGATCCCGCCGGCGGAACGTACCGCCACCTTTGCGCAGAAATGTATGATGTTCGTGAAAAGCCTGGTGCCGCCCTTCGGCCTAATCCTGGCGGTCATGGGCACCATTCTCGCAGGCGTTGCCACCCCGACTGAGGCCGCAGCCCTCGGCGCCAGCGGCGCCATGCTCCTGGCACTTTTTAAACGGACCTTCACCTGGGAGATGATTAAGGGTTCTTCGATCTCAACAGCCCGCACCACCGCCATGGTACTGGCGCTTTTTATCGGCGGCAAGGTGTTCAGCGTTGTTTTCCTTTCCATGGGCGGCGGCGACGCGGTCGCCGACGTTATGCTCGGCAACAACCTCAGCCCGATCATGGTTCTCCTCCTCATGAACCTGGTGGTCTTTATCCTCGGCGCCTTTATCGACTGGGCAGCAATTCTTCTGATAACCGTGCCGATCTTCACGCCGATTGCCATGGAGCTGGGCTTTGATCCGCTGTGGTTCGCCATGGTTATCTGCGTCAACCTGCAGACCTCGTTTCTTACTCCGCCCTTTGGCTATTCGCTCTTCTACTTCAAGGGGTCCTGCCCTCCAGAGTATTCCATGGGCGATATCTATAAGGGGATCCTTCCCTTTATTTGCCTGCAGATTATCGGCATCACCGCCATCTGTGTCTGGCCGGAATTCATTACCTATCTGCCGTCGGTATTCTTCGGCGCCAAATAACCGGGATATCTTACTTTAAGTCGCAAGGAGAACTGCAATGCTACCACCAATAAAGACCATACTCTATGCCACCGGACTCAGCCAGGGTGCCCCGTATATCTTCCGTTACGCCCTCACCCTTGCCCGGCAGCATCAAGCGAAGATCGTCGTCGTCCATGCCATCGAACCGCTGACAACCTTCGGCCAGAGCCTTGTGGAACAATATATGTCCCACGATGCTTCGGAAACACTGCACAGCAAGGCCAGGGACACCGTTAAGGGACAGATCGAGGAACGGATAAAGCAACTCTGTGCCAAAGAGTGCAACGGGGCTACGGAGTGCGCCACCCTCGTAAGTTCCATCCAGGTCATTGACGGCTATCCGGCCCAGGTAGTTCTGGATGCGGCCAAGACTTGCGCCGCCGATATCATCGTCATGGGCTCGCAACGCCACAATCTCTTGAGTGAGGTCATGCTCGGCAGCACCACCCGCAAGGTTCTGCACAAGGCCGAACAACCGGTCTTTGTCGTCCGTGTTCCGAAGGATTTTGCCGAGGCCATTTAAAGCCCTGCAGTCAACCTCCTGACGTATCGTTCATCCTGTACCACCTTCGATTGCCTGCCATTTCTGGCGCAATCGAAGGTGCATCCACCGCGAACTCCCGCCGCCATTTCATATGCAAAGAAGGTGGCAGAAACGCTTCTCCCCGGACCTTTGACGTGCTTGGAGAAATACAAAGATTTTTGACAAAACATTCTCAACCATTGGAGGCTTGCCCACGAGGCATGACGACCATGACGATAGACAGGGATCGGCGAAATGCCCTCAGCTCCCGCTTTACGGAAAAGGCCAAAGCAGTTTCCGCCTTTGTAACCGAGGTGGCCACCTTTGATGAAGCCCTAGCTTATTGCCTCGATCTCTGTGGTCGACAGGGCGCCTGCCGGATTAAGATTTCCGGCTGTGACGAGCACCTCTCGCCACCGGCGGAGGGGCTTTGTGAGCTGAAACAGGAAAAAATTATCGCCGCCCCCGGCCTTGATCCGGCCCAGTATGCCAGATTACAGGACCTTTGTGCCGCCTCCGGTTTCACCTGTATAAAATCAGGGATGCGCGACCATTTGAGCGGTGTCGATATCGGCTTTACCATAGCCGATCTGGCCATCGCCGAGACCGGCACACTGGTCGTCAACTGCCCGAGCGAAGAACTGCGTCTTGCCACTATGCTCAGCGAATACCATGTCTGCGTCGTCCACCGTTCGACCATCGTCGAAGACGCCTTTGCCGCCGAACAGCAGATGCTGAAACACCTGCACAAGACCCCCGATTACACCGCCTTCATTACCGGTGCCAGCCGCACCGCCGATATCGAACGGGTCCTCGCCCTAGGCGTACATGGCCCGCTGGAATTACATATTCTTCTTCTGGAGGACTGATCATGCAAGAAGCCAAAAACCTCAAAGAATACCGGAAGGAGATGC